>JBOGTE010000146.1:0-5630 GCA_050692015.1 Candidatus Limnocylindria bacterium | reverse complement strand
CGTGATCGACCTGAGCGCCCTCGCGGCACAGCCGGGCGGTCAGTGGGACGTCTACGCGCTGCGCAACACGGTCGAGCCGAAGTACGCGATCGGCTACTCCGGCGTCTTCACCGTCAACGGCGTGGTCACGAAGAACTTCCAGCTCAACAAGGAGTAAGCGCGCGCCAGGCAGGACCGCACGAAGGGCGCCCCGCGAGGGGCGCCCTTCTTCTTTGCCTGTGACGTGGAGAGCGGGCCGGGGCCCCCGGGGCTCCCGGCCTAGCCTCTCCAGGAAGTTCACACATGCTTCCCTAAGAAGGGACGGCGTTCCGGGCGCGCACCTCGGCGAAGAGGTCGAGGTACTTCTCGACCACCACCGGCCAGGTGTACGTGCGCGCCACGAAGTCGCGGCCGGCGCGGCCGAGCCGGTCCGCCAGCTCGGGCCGCTCCACGAGCAGCTCGCAGATCTCGGCGAACTCGAGCGAGCTCCGGTACGGCACGCCGGCCGAGGCGCGGCGCGACATCGACGCGAGCACCGGCGCCGCGGCCGGGCAGATCACGGGGCGCCCCACCGACCAGGCCTCGAGCGTGACCAGCGAGAGCGACTGGAGGCGCTCCGGGACCAGGAGCGCCGTGCACGCGGCGAAGGCGTCCCACTTCTCGTCCTCGCTCACCTCGCCGACGTAGCGGATGTCCGCGCGGCGCGGGATCTCCATCTCCCGGTGGCCGGCGAGCACGAGCGTCGCGCGCGGCGCGGCGGGCGACCGCCACTTGCCCCAGAGGTCCCACAGGTCTTGCAGCCCTTTGCTCTCGACGATGCGCCCCAAGTACAGAAAGATCGGCCCCTCGAGCGAGTGCTTCGCTCGGAAGCGCTCCGCCCGCGCGGCGATCGCGGCCCGCGCGGCGGTGGCGGGCCGCAGCCCGGTCGGGTCGTCAGGGCGGCCGCTCGAGAGCGAGCCGTGCTCAGGCAGGGCGTCAGGGCCGCCGCTCGAGAGCGAGCCGTGCTCAGGCAGGGCGTCATGGCTGCCGCTCGAGAGCGCGCCGTGTGACGGCAGGGCGTCGAGGTCGGCGGGCAGGTCCACGCCCACGCCGACCACCTCGTTCGGAATGCGCGCGTTGGCGAAGCGGCGGTGGACCATCGCGCGCTCCTCATGAGTGTTGAACGCGATCGCCCGCGGCAGGTGGAACACGCGGCGGTAGAGCGAGAGGCCGATGGCGGGCTCGTCGTGGGCGGTCGGCACGAGCAGCGAGCGCTCCGGCACGATCGGGAGCCCGAACAGCGTCGTCCAGTAGATGTACGTGAAGAAGAGGACGTGGTCGTACTCGCGGCCGTGCCGGAAGAGATGCTCGGCCAGGTCCGGCGTGACCGGCCCCTGGGCGTCCACGAACCGCGTCTCGTCGTCGAGGCCGTGGCCGTCGCGGAAGGCGCGGCGCTCGTGGACCTTGAACGTGCGCGAGCGCGGCTTGTCCACCGGGAAGCGCCGCACCGCCACGTGGTCCACCCAGGTGAGCCCCGCGCTCAGCTCGTTCTCCCAGGTCCAGTAGTCGCGCGCGGTGGTCGTGGCGACCTCCACATCGACGTGCGGCTTGAGCTTGTTGACCAGCATCCGGGCGTGCGCCTCCGCTCCTCCCGCCACGCCGTCGCCATACCTCTGGACGACTACTAAGAGGGAGGGTCGATCAGACACGGGGATGCTCTCGTAAGGAGTTGAGCTGAACGACCGCTAAGACCAAGAGGTAGGGGCGATCAGACACGGGGATGCTCTCGTAAGGGGCCGTGGTGTTTCTCACCCGAATTGGGTGCCACCACACCCAGATCGGGTGAGATCCGCGAGGGGCCTGAATGACAGGGGGTCTCCTCTGTTGGGTCACGTGGTGACTTCGCACCTGTGCGATGCGGGCCCGCACCCCACCGATGCGAAATTCCCACTGTCCCTAACGGAGACCCGGAGGCCCACGCGGCGGCGAGGATGAGCGAACGTGCGATCCGCTCCTCTTCCGTGTCGTTCTGTGCAACAAGACCGAGCTTCCACCCCGAAGACCGGGCAGCGCACCCGCCCTTTCTTGTCTTCCTATGCATCAAATGCAGCTACATCCACGAGCCGCTCGAGGCGCTCGTCGAAGGCCTCCCAGGCGCACTCCCGCTCGACCCAGGCCTGGCCGTTGCGGCCGCGCCACTTGCCCTCCGCCAGCAGCGCGGCAAGCACCCGCGGGAAGCGCTCCTGCGACGGGTACGTCAGGCCGCCGCCGGAGCGCGCCACCTGCCCCGCGGTCACCGCGTTCCACGCCGGGACCAGCGCCGGCGTGCCCACCTGCCAGGCCTCGAGCAGCACGATCCCCAGGCTCTCGAGGTGCGAGGGCAGCACCACGGCGTCCGCGGCGGCGAGCGCCGCCCACTTCTCGTCGTCCGAGACGCGGCCGAGCGCGACCACGTCGGCGCGCTCCGGCAGCCGCATCGCCCCCGGCCCCGCCAGGACGAGCGTCCCCTCCCGCGCGGTGTCGCGGTAGGCGGCCCACATGGCCAGGAGCTCGTCCACGGCCTTGGCCTCCGAGACCTGTCCCAAGTAGAGGAGCACCGGGCCGCGCAGGCCGTGCCGCTCCCGGAAGCCGCCCGGGTCCGCCGGCGGCGGCGACTCCAGGCCGATGCCCAGGACCTCCGCGGGGATGTGGTCGTTGCGGAACTCCCGCCGCACCAGGTCGCGCTCCTCGGGCGTCAGGAAGCCGAACGCGCGCGGCAGCTGGAAGAGCGCGCGGAAGGGCGCGAGGCGAAGTGGCCGCTCGTCGTGCGCCGTGGACACCAGGGCGCTGCGCTCCGGCAGGAGGGGCAGCCCGCGCGCCGTAGGCTCGTAGATGTACGTGTAGAAGAGGACGGCCCCGTACCCGTGGCCCTCCCGGGACAGGAAGTCGAGCAGCTCGGGCGAGTGGGGGCCCTGGTCGCGCAGCCAGCGCTCCTCGTCGGCGAGGGTGTGCTCCTCGAAGAGCACGTGCCGCTCGGTCTCCTTGTAGTCCGCCGCCCTGCCGGAGGCGACGGGGAAGCGGTGCACGCGCACCCCGCCGTGCTCGAAGGTCCCCTCCCGGTAGTGCGACCTCCAGGTCCAGTGGTCGAGCGCGGTCGTGGTCGCGACCTCGACGTCGTTCCAGCGCGCCAGCCGCTCGGCCACGGTCCGCGCGTGCGACTCGCTCCCGCCGACGACCTCCTGACCGTAGCGCTGGACCACCACCAAGACCCTTCGCCTCTTGCGAGCGGCCGCGGGTGACGCGGCGAGCGAGGATGGCGCGCGACGGGGAGTGGAGGGGCCCCGCCCGCTCAACGTGAAGACCGCCTTAGGCATTGGCGGGGAGGCCAAACCCGGAGCGCGCCGCTTCCGAGCCGCGGCAGGACCCGCGGCCGCTCGATCGCGACCCGCGGCCGCTCAGTCAAGACCCACGAGATAGCGAGGCGCGAGGCGCTCGGGGGCGAGCATGCGGCGCAGGATCGAGACCCCCGCTCCAAGACGTGCGAGCGTCTCGGGGTCGCGGATCTCGTGCATGTGCCGCCGGAGCTCCTCGCTGTCGCGGGCCACCAGCGCCGCGGCGTGGTAGGTGCTGAAGCCCGGGGCGGCCGAGAGGACCAGCGGCAGCCCGGCCCAGATCGCCTGCGTCACGACCGCGCTCTGGAAGACGTCCTCGTACCACAGCACGACCGCGTCGGCGGCGGCGACGAAGTCGCTCATGGTGTCGTAGTCGGTGTTCACGTGGACGTTGGGCCGCTCCGCCGCGGCGGCGACCACGCGGTCGAAGTACTCCGGCTCGCGCTCGGAGCGCGTCCCCGAGAGGACCAGCAGGGCGTCCTCGGGCGTCGCGGCCATCACCTCCAGGAAGCGCTTGCGCGGGAAGAAGAAGCCCGGCGACACGAAGACGAACCGGTCCAGAGGCAGCCCCAGGCGCCGGCGCAGCTCGCGCTTCTCCTCCGCGCTCCGCGGCGCGGCGGCCGCGCCGTCCTCGAGGGGCATGAGCACCAGCGGCTGCTCGTCGCGCTTGCGCGCGTCGTGCGTCAGCAGGTCCAGCCAGTAGCCCGACCGCGACGAGTGCACCACCAGGCGCTGGGGCAGCGAGCCCATGAGCCCCAGCACCGCGCGGTAGCGGACGAACCAGTTCGCGATCCGCAGAGCGACCCACGGGATGCGCAGCGCCTCCACGACCCAGCGGAAGCGCGGCCGGTAGTGCAGGGCCGCCGAGAGCATGCGGTAGTGGTGGAACTTCTCGGGCTCGAGCTCGTGGAGCGACAGCACGACCTGGTGTCCGCGGCGCCGGAGGTCAAGGAGGACGCGCACGAAGGGCACGTCGCGGAAGATCCCGGCCTCGTGCTCGACGAGCACGACGTCGCCCCGGGCCACGTGCTTCGCCGCGCGGAGCAGCGCCGGAGTGTCCAGGTGCCGGACGCCGGCGAAGGTCACGTGGTGGCCGTTGGCGCGCAGGCCCTCGCAGACGGCGAGCGCGTAGTGGTGGATGCCGCAGCGCTGGTCGCTCGAGAGCACCGTCACGCTGCGCGGCTCGTCCTTCGGCAGCGCCCAGTCCGCCAGCGCGAGCGCGTCGCGGAGGCGCTCCGCCACCCGCGGCGTGCCGAAGTCGGCGAGGCGCCGCTTGCCGCGCTCGACGAGGTCCGCCCGGTGCTCCGCGTCCCGAACGACGCGCTCGAGCGCCGCGGCCACGGCGTCGGGGGACTTGTCCTCGAGCAGCACGCCGGCGTCGCCCAGCGTCTCGGGGATGGCGCCGGCGGCGTGCGCGACCACGGGCAGGCCGCTGCGCATGGCCTCGAGGAGCGGGACGCAGAAGCCCTCGTGGTCCGAGAGCGTGAGGAGCGCGCTCGCGCCCTGGAAGTACGCGACGTACTGCTCGACGGGCACGCCGCCGGTGAGCCGCACGGCGGACCCGAGGTCCAGCGAGCGGATCTGCTCGCGGACGCGCTCGAGATAGGGCCCCGACATGGAGTGGGAGCCGACGAGGTAGAGGCGCGCTTCGCGGTCGCCCTCCCGGTAGCGCGCGAAAGCCTCCAGCACGTCGAGGATCGCCTTCTGCGGCAGGATCTGCCCGGCCACCAGGATGCTGGTGCGCTCGTCGGCCAGCTCCGCCAGGACCGCCGCGTCGGGCGTGACCTCGAACGCGCTGGGGTCGGTGAGTATGGGCACGACCGCGGTGCGGTCGAAGCCGAGGGCCTCCAGCTCGGCCCTGTTGAACTCGCTGTCGGCGATGCCCAGCTCGCTTGTCCGCGCCAGCTCGCGCAGCTGGTCGCGCCCGAGGGTGCTGTGCTGCACCAGCTGGTCGCTGATGCCCTCGAAGAAGTGCGCCGGCGTGATGTTGTGGTACACGACGGCCTTCCGGTGCGGCAGCCGGGCGACCTCGCCCAGCGTCGCGTTACCCATCGAGACGTGGACCAGGAGGGCCGCGCCGTCGCGCGGCGGCTCGCGCAGGTCGTGCCACGGCCGGACGAACGGCTCCACGCCGGGCCGGGCCTCGTCGGCGTAGACCTCGCTCGCCACGCCCCGCTTCCAGAAGAGCCGCTGCAGCTCGAAGATGTCGCTGCCGATGGCGTCGCCGTAGGCGACCGTCGGCGCGAACTGGTCGGCGCGGCGCAGCCGCACCGCTAGAGGCCCAGCGCCTCGCGCGTGCGC
>JBOGTE010000145.1:0-5665 GCA_050692015.1 Candidatus Limnocylindria bacterium | reverse complement strand
CGCTGGAGCTGGCGTCGGACGCCGCCGAGCCGGGCGCCGGCGGCCGGCGCATGGTGACGAGCGCGGCGGTGCGGGACGCGCTGCAGCGCCGCACGCTCCTCTACGACCGCGCGGGCGACCAGCACTACGACACCATCAGCGCCTTCATCAAGAGCGTGCGCGGGTCCGACCCCGACGGCGCCCTCTACTGGCTGGTCCGCATGATCGACGCGGGCGAGGACCCGATGTTCATCGCGCGGCGGATCGTGGTGCTGGCGGCGGAGGATGTCGGGCTGGCGGACCCGCAGGCGCTGGTGATCGCGACGGCGGCGCAGCAGGCGACGCACCTGATCGGGTTCCCCGAGGGCTACTACCCCCTCGCGGAGGCGACCGTCTACCTCGCGCTCGCGCCCAAGTCCGACTCCATCAAGACGGCGCGCGGCCGCCTTCAGGACGACATCGAGAACACCAGGGCCGAGCCCGTCCCCCTGCACCTGCGCAACGCGGTGACCGGGCTGATGCGCCAGATGGGATACGGGAAGGGCTACCGCTACGCGCACGACCGGCCCGAGCACTTCGACCCGCTGGAGACGTTCTTGCCGCCGCCGCTCCTGGGACGGCGCTACTACGAGCCCACGGAGATGGGGGCGGAGGCTACTTTGCGGCGCCGGCTCGAGGACCTTCGGCGAAGCGTGCCAGGAACAGGCCGAGCTCGAAGAGGAGATACATCGGGATCGCCACCAGGCTCTGGTTGAACGGGTCGGGCGTCGGGGTGATGAGCGCCGCGACCACGAAGACACCGAGGAGTACGTAGCGCCGCACGGCGGCGATCCGAGCCCGGGACAGGATCCGCACGCGGACGAGCGCGAACATGATCGCCGGGACCTCGAAGACGACGCCCAACATCAGGATGAACATCGTCGCGAACGAGATGTACTCCGCGCAGCGCAGCTCGGTCTGGAAGACGCCGCCGCCGAAGTTGAGCAGGAACCCGAGCGCCTGCGGCAGCAGCAGGAAGTAGCAGAACGCCATTCCCGCCACGAACAGGAGCACCACGAAGGGTCCCAGGCGCAGGACGAAGCGCCGCTCGTTCGGCATGAGGGCGGGATCGACGTACGCGAAGATCTGCCAGACGAGGATCGGCATCGCCAGCGCGATACCCGAGAACAGGGCCACCCGCATGAACGTCGCGAAGCCTTCCGTGGGCGCGAGCGTGATGCAGGAGCCCTGGCCCGAGGGCAGCAGCAGGATGCGTATGAGCGTATCGGCGAAGGTGAAGGAGATCGCAGTCATGACGCCGACGCCGATGGCCATGACGTACATGCGCTTCTGCAGCTCGACGAGGTGCTCGATGAGCGAGAGCTCTTTGTCCCGCCCGGCCGCCGTCACTGCGCCAGCCTAGCGAGCCGACCGGTACCCCGAGGGAGGGTCGAACACAACAGACAGGCGTTCGGCGATGAGATCTGTACCCCGGGGCGGATCGAACACAGCAGACGGGAGTTCGGCGAGCAGGGCAGTACCCCGTGGGAGAGTCGAACTCCCGTCTCAGGCTTCGGAGGCCTGCACTCTATCCACTGAGCTAACGGGGCTAGAGTCCCAAGTCTACCGGTGGACGCGCGCTACGGACCGTCCTCCGCCGGGCTGAGACGTGTCACGTGAAGCCAGAAGCGGCCGTACTGGTTGTCCACCAGCCACTCCTCGTTGGTCGGGGAGGGGCGCACCAGCTTGCCCTCGCGCCACTCGGTGGAGTGCACCGGCTGGTAGCGCACCCGCGCGCCGCGCCGCAGGTCAAGGCGGCCGCTCGGTCGTCCGTTCATCGCTCAGAGACGATAGCGGGACCAAAGTGAGGATGGCGGACCGCCGGCGGTAAGGTGAGCGGGTGGGCAGACGCCGTACCGCCCTGGCACAGGCCGAGCTCGACCGTGCCGTCGCGGACGTGGACCGCGAGCTGGCCGCGGACCTGGAGCTAATGTCCATGTTCGACCAGACCAAGCAGGCGTTCGTCCTCGAGAACGCGCAGTTCCTCCGCTGGCGCGCGGTGCTCGAGCGCGAGATGCCGGTCGCGTACGTCCCGGTCGCGTCCCTTTACGAGCGCATCCCCGCCACCGAGACGGCCATGGAGCGCCGCGGACCGGCCGGCTCCATACGTGACGACGACCGCGCCGTGATCCAGGAGTGGGAGGGCGACGCCCGCGAGGCGCAGCGAACGCTGCGCGCGGGTGCCGCTGCACCGCCTCCGTCGCTCTGGACGGAGCTCCGGCGGCGCCTGCCGTCACCGCTGGGGCGGCTGATCGAACGGCTCATCGGAGCGCCCGTCTAGCACACAGGCATGTCGCCCGCCGACCCAGCGGCGGGCCGACCACTGGCACGTGCCGTGCATCCAAGGGTCCGGATGGCCGGGAACGGGATCAGGCCGGGCCGCGCCTATCGCGCGTACCGGTTCCCTCACCACCGCGGGCACCTGTCGCGACGCCCGGGCGGCGCCGCGACCAGTGTCGGCTCGCTCGCGGGGGCCGCGGGGATCGTCCTCGCGGCGTTCGCGCTGTTCGCCGGGACGGCGTCGGCGAGCGTCTGGACGTTCTTCACCGCCGACCTCCCGGCGGCTCACGACCTCGAGACCGCCCCGTTGCCCCTCTCGACCCTCATCTACGACCGCTCCGGCCAGCACCTCCTCTACCGGCTCGAGGACGAGCGCCGCGAGCTGATCTCGCTCGACCAGGTGCCGGAGCGCCTCCAGCAGGCGACCATCGCGATCGAGGACCAGAGCTTCTGGACGAACCCCGGGATCGACCTCGCCGGGATCGTGCGGGCCGCCGAGGCGAACATGCGCAGCGGCGAGATCAGCCAGGGCGGCTCGACGATCACGCAGCAGCTCATCAAGACGCGCCTCCTCGGCGACGAGCCCACCCTCACGCGCAAGATCAAGGAGGCGATCCTGGCCCTGGAGGTGACGAGGCTCTACCCGAAGGAGCAGATCCTCGAGATGTACTTCAACCAGATCTACTACGGGAACCAGGCCTACGGGATCAAGGCCGCCGCCGCCACGTACTTCGGCGTGGCCGACCTGAGCCAGCTCACCCTCGGGCAGGCCGCGCTCCTGGCGGGGCTGCCCCAGCTGCCCTCGGCCTACGACCCGGTCCAGACCCCCGAGGCGGCGCTGGCGCGCCGAGCCGACGTGCTCGACGCCATGGTCGAGAACTCCTACATCACGCCCGACCAGGCCCAGGCCGCCAAGTCGGAGCCGATCGATGTCCATCGGGTCGAGACCGCGATCGACGCGCCGCACTTCGTCTTCCGCGTGCGCGAGCAGCTCGGAGCCCTCCTGGGCGAGCGCGCCGCCTACCGCGGCGGCTACAGGGTGATCACCTCCCTCGACTGGAACATGCAGCAGCTGGCCGAGAAGGAGGTCCGCGACAGCGTCGAGGGACTGCGCGGGTCGAACGTCCACAACGCGGCGCTGATCACGATGGACCCGACCACGGGCGAGGTCCTCGCCTACGTCGGCAGCGTGGACTACTACGCACGGACGGAGCAGGTGCAGGGCGACTACGACTCGGCCGGGATCGCGATGCGCCAGCCGGGCTCGACGTTCAAGATCTTCACCTATCTGGCCGGCATGCAGGAGCTGGGGCTCACCGCATCGACGATCCTGAACGACATCGAGTTCGAGATGAACGACGGGAGCGGGACCTCCTACAAGCCGAAGAACGCTCCCAGCGGCAGCGGCTTCTCGGTCCAGAACGGGCCCATCACGCTGCGTCAGGCGCTGCGCGAGTCGCTGAACCTGCCCGCCCTCTCGGTCGGGCGGATGGTGGGCGTGGACGCGATCATGGACATGGTCGCGCAGCTCGGGATCCGCCGCGACTGGGGCGACCGCGCCCGCTACGGCCTCTCCTTCGCCCTCGGCGCGGGCGAGCTGCGCCTGATCGACATGGTCAGCGCGTACCAGGTCGTCGCCAACATGGGCATGCGCGTCGAGCCGACGTTCATCCACCAGGTCATCGACCCGGAGGGCAACGTCGTCAAGGACTTCTCGAAGCCGGAGGGCCGCCGCGTGCTCGACGAGGGGACGGCCTGGGTCTTCGCCGACATCCTGAAGGACAACACCGACCCGCAGGGCTCGTGGCTCTTCGGCCCGTGGACCAACATCGGCCGGCCCGCGGCGCTGAAGACCGGGACCACCGACGAGCTCGAGGACGTCTGGGCCATCGGCTTCACGCCGCAGCGCCTCACCGGCATCTGGATGGGCAACTCCGACAACTCCCAGATGCGCGGCATCTCGTCCGCCCTGGGGCCCGGCGTCCTGTGGCGCGAGTACATGAAGGGCGTCGTCGGCGGCCTGCCGGAGACCTGGTACGACCAGCCCGAGAGCGTCATCGAGGAGGTCGTCTGCGTGAACCCGACGCTCCGTGGCGGCAACGGATCGGGCAAGCTGCCCGGCCCGCGGTGCCCGCGCTCGTACCGGATGAGCGAGTACTTCGTGGCCGGTACCGAGCCGAAGACCGACGACAGCGACGTGTACCTGCGCGGGGGCTGCTACAAGCTCACCGCCCACTTCCCGGACTGGCAGAAGTTCGCGGTGCGCTGGGCCCAGAGGTCGGGCTCGGCGTCGGGCGGACGCTTCAGCCCGGCCATCTGCGGCATCGCGCGGGCCACTCCGAGCCCCTCCGCTACACCGGATGGCTCCGGCGAGCCCTCGTCCCCGCCGGGTGAGGGACGGGAACGGCAGTCCGAGCGGACGCCCGAGCCGACACGCGAGTCGGAGAAGACACCGGAGCCGACCAAGGAGCCCTGACCGCGCGGACCGCATCGCGCGGCGACCCTGTCGTCGCTCCATACACTCGGCGCATGTCCCAAGCGAGCTCCCCGGCGGCGTTCTACGGGCTCGTCGAGGAAGAGCTGGACGAGCTCCGCCGCAGGCTTCGGGACGTCGGGCGCGGCGCTCACCCGACCTTCGCCGCCGCGGCGATGCACCTCTTCGCCACACCCGGCAAGCTGCTGCGGCCCACGCTGGTGTTCCTCTCCGCGCGGTTCGGCTCCGCCGCGCCCGGACGCATGACCCTGGATCTCGCCGAGTCCCTGGAGCTGGTGCACACGGCGTCGCTGGTGCACGACGACATCGTGGACCGCGCCGCGCTCCGCCGGAACGTGGCGACCGTGAACGCCGTCTGGGACGACGACGTCGCCCTGATCGTCGGCGACTACCTGTTCGCGAAGGCCTACGCCCTCGCGGCGGTCCTGCCCAAGCCCGAGGTGATCGCGATGGTGGCGCAGACGGTCTTCGCGCTCTGCGACGGCGAGCTCACCGAGGTGGCCGAGCCGGCGCGCCTGCCGAACGAGTCCGAGTACCTCGAGCGGATCGAGCTGAAGACCGCTTCGCTGTACGCGGCCTGCTGCCAGGGATCGGCCATCCTCGCCGACGCCGAGCCCGAGCACGTCGCCGCGCTGGGCGCCTACGGGACCAACCTCGGCCTCGCCTTCCAGATAACGGACGACGTGCTCGACCTCGTGGGCGACGAGAGCGACCTCGGGAAGGAAGTCGGCCGGGACCTCGCGGAGGGCATGCCGACGCTGCCGATGATCTACGCGGTGTCGGAGCTCGACGGCGGCGGCAGAGAGCTCGCCCGCCGGATCGTCGCGGCCGACAAGGGCGCGGCCGAGATGCGCGAGCTGCTCGGCCTCATCC
>JBOGTE010000144.1:0-5675 GCA_050692015.1 Candidatus Limnocylindria bacterium | reverse complement strand
CCCCCCCCCCCCCGACCCCCGCGCGTCCCTGTTGGATATGAAGAGCATCGCGCCGTGCTCGCCCCGCTTCACCACGAGCGCGGTCGGGCCGAGCGCGAGGATCGCCCGTGCGGCCCTGATGAGGCTGAAGGTCTGGGCGAACTGGCGCGCCTCCGCCTCGTTGATCGAGACGACGTTGGCCCTGGACATCACCTCGGCCACCGCCGGCTTGCAGTGCTCCAGCCAGTAGTTCATCGAGTCCATCGCGACGAGGGTCGGCGCGCGCACCTGGCGGAGCACGTCCAGCTGGATCTCCGGGTGGATGTTCGCGAGGAAGACGAAGGGCGCGTCGCGCAGCGCTTCGGGCACCTCGGGGCGCCACTCGCCGAAGACGCCGAGGTCCGTGTTGAGGGTCTCGGCCGTGCTCATGTCGTAGTCGTAGCGGCCGAACCACCTGAAGGAGCGCCCCGCGCGGCGCTCGATCCCCGACGTGTCGATGCCGCGCCGTCCGAGACGTTCGATGTCGGACTGGCGGAAGTCGTCCCCGACGACCCCGACCACGTGCACGGGCGAGTACAGCGAGGCCGCCACGGAGAAGTACGACGCGGCGCCGCCCAGGACGTCCCGGCGGCGTTCGAACGGCGTCTGCACCTCGTCGTACGCCAGCGAGCCGACGACGAGGATGTCCGGCACTAGACCACGCCCTCCCGCCGCAGGGCCGCGATCTCGTCCGGCGAGCAGCCGATCTCGGCCAGCACCTCGTCCGTGTGCTCCCCGAGGAGGGGCGGGTGCCGGCGCACCGACGGTGGCGTCGCGTCCATCCTCACGGGGATCCCGGGGGCGCGGACGCGCCCCGCCACCGGGTGCTCCGTCTCGGCGATGAGCCCGAGGTGCCGGACGACCGGGTCGGTGAAGACCTCGTGCAGGTCGTTGATCGGACCCACGGGCACGTTCGCCTCGCGCAGGCGGCGCACGACCTCCGCCTTGGGCAGCTGGCTCAGGCGGCGCTCGATCAGCGGCACCAGCACCTCCCGGTGGACGATCCGGCGGGCGTTGTCGCCGAAGCGCGCGTCCGCGAGGAGATCCTCGAGGTCGAGCGCGCGGCACATCCGCTCGAAGAGCGCGTTGTTCCCGCAGCAGACGTTCACGTAGCCGTCCGCCGCGTGGAACGTCTGGTACGGGACGATGGAAGCGTGGACGTTCCCCTCCGGGCGCGGAGCGGTGCCGTCGGCGAAGTAGCGCGCCGCCTGCCGCGAGAGGAGCGCGACCTGCCCGCCGATCATCGTCGAGTCGATCACCTGGCCCTCCCCGGTGCGCTCGCGCGCGTGGAGCGCCGCGACGATCGCGAAGGCCCCGAAGATGCCGGCGACCATGTCGGCCTCGGGCACACCGACCATGGTGGGCACGCCGCCCGGCTGGCCCGTCAGGCTCATGACCCCGCCCATCCCCTGGACGATCAGGTCGTATGCGGGCCAGGCGCGCCCCGGCCCGTCCTGCCCGAACCCGGAGATGCGGCACAGGATCACGCGCCGGTCGATCTCGCGGATCCGTAGCGGCGCGAACCCGAGGCGCTCGAGCGTCCCGGGGCTGAAGTTCTCCACGACCACGTCGGCGCGCTCGATGAGCCTCTCGAGCAGCTTCCTTCCGTCCTGGTGCTTGAGGTCGATGGTGATGCTGCGCTTGTTCCGGTTGATCGAGAGGTAGTAGGCAGAGACCCCATTGACGTGCGGCGGTGCCCACTCGCGGGTCTCGTCCCCCACCCCGGGCAGCTCCACCTTGATCACGTCGGCGCCGTGATCGCCGAGCATCATCGTGCAATACGGCCCCGCGAGCGCGCGGGTGAGGTCGAGCACGCGGATCCCCTCGAGCGCCCCCTCCCGGCCCGCCCCGCCGCTGATCGCGGGCAAGACCTCGACCTCGTCGCCCTCCCGCAGGACGGTGTCGGGCTCGCACTGCTCGCCGTTGACCACGTAGGCGGCGGAGGCCTCGTCCGGCACGCCCGCCGCGCGCAGGACCTCTGTCACGCTGCGGCCCGCGCCCGGCACCTCCAGCACCTTGCCGGGCGCGTACTGGCGCAGCTCCCCGTGAAGGATCAGCCGGATCACGACCGGACTCTAGCCGTGGCTATCGACAGCGCGGTATACGGTGGAGGGCATGGGTGACGTGCTGCCGCTCTTCCCGCTCGCAAGCGTGCTCTTCCCGGAGATGCTCATGCCACTGCACATCTTCGAGCCGCGCTACCGGCTCCTGGTGCGCCGCTGCCTGAAGGAGAGGACGCGCTTCGGCGTGGTGCTGATCCAGAGCGGCGAGGAGACCTCGCCCGGCGCCGTGCCGCACCGCATCGGCACCGAGGCCGAGATCGTGGCCCACGCGCCTCTGGGGGACGGCCGCGCCCTGGTCACCGTCCGCGGCGACCGCCGCTTCGAGATCGAGCAGATCATGTCCGAGGAGGAGCCCTACCTGATGGGCCTGGTGCGATACCTCGACGACCCGCCGGAGGGCGCGGTGCAGCCGCTGGCCAACGCGGTCGCGGACGCATACGCCGACTACCTGGTCGGCGTGGTCGCGGCCACGGGCGACCTCAGGCGCGACGTCGCGACGGTGGACGAGCTTCGCGACGGCTCTCCCTGCGACGTGTCCTTCCGGGTCGCCGCCGGGCTGGCCATAGAGGACGACGAGCGCCAGACCTTGCTCGCCGCCGCGACCGCGCGCGACCGGCTGGTCCGGGAGCGCGAGATCCTATCGCGGGAGAGCGCGCTCCTGGCGGAGATGCTCATCCGGATGCGCGCGCACGGCGAGGGCCCGGTCCTCCACTAGCTTGTCGCGCGGTCGGCAGGGGCCTCGGCTACCGCCTTCGGCCTCTGCTCGCCGCGCACGCTCCGCTGCTTGTGGACTCGATCCTCGCGGCGAAGCCGCTCGTCGCTCGAGCAGCTCTTAGCCGATCCCGTCGGCATGGCGGACGACCCCGTCCGTCACCGTCGCGGTCACGCGGACGTCCGGCCACTCCCGCGGGGGGATGCGGGCGAGGTCGGCTCCAACGACCGTGGCGTCGCAGCGCTTCCCCACCTCGAGCGTGCCCAGGTCGCGGTCGCGTCCGATGGCGTAAGCGACGCCGCGCGTGTACGCGTCGATCGCTTCGTCCAGCGTCAGCGCCTGCTCCGGATGCCAGGGCCCGGCGTCGCTCGGGCGCATGCGCGTGACGGCGGCGTGGATGCCGAGCAGCGGGTCGATCGGCTCGACAGGGGCGTCCGAGCCGAACGCCAGCCGGGCGCGGCGCGCCCGCAGGGTCCGCCAGGGGTACGCGCGCGGCGTGCGGGAAGGTCCCCAGTAGCGGTCGGCCAGGTCGCGGTCGCTCGTGGCGTGGATGGGCTGCATGGAGGCGATGACCCCGAGCTCGCCGAAGCGGGCCAGGTCGTCCTCCCGCACCAGCTGGAGGTGCTCGATGCGCTGCCGCAGATGCGGAGCGGTCGCGCGCGTCGGGGCGATCGCATCGAGCGCGACCCGCACGGCAAGGTCGCCGATGGCGTGGATGGCGACGGAGATGTCCGCCGCCGCCGCGCGCGCGACGTCGGCGCTGAGGCGCTCGGGCTCGATCGTCAGGATGCCGCGGTCGTCGCTCCCCTCGAAGGGCTCCTCCATCCCCGCCGTCTGCGAGCCGAGCGCACCGTCGGTGAAGATCTTGAGGGGGCCGATGCGCAGCCACTCGTCCCCGAACCCCGTGCGCAGCCCGAGCGCGATCGCGTCGTCCAGCCGCGTGTACGGGAGGCCCATCGCGACGCGGATCCCCAGCTCTCCGCGGCCCCGCATGCGCTCGAACGCGTCCAGGGGGACGGTGCCGGCGAAGTTGTCGAGGTCACAGATGGCCGTGATGCCTCGCCGCCAGGCTTCGCGCTGGCCCAGGAGGGCGGCCTCGTAGCGCTCGCCGGCGTCCGGCTGCGGTAGGACGCGGTCGGCGAGCGAGTTCGCGTTCTCCTTCAGGATCCCCGTCGGCTCGCCGCTCGCGTCTAATTCGACCAGCCCGCCGGCCGGCGAGGGCGTGCCGCCGCGGATGCCGGCCATCTCGAGCGCCCGCGTGTTCAGCCAGCGGGAGTGGCCGTCGCGGCTGCGCAGCGCCGCGGGGCGGCCGCCGCTGGCCCGGTCGAGCTCCGGTGCCGTCGGCCAGCGGTTCCAGCGGTTCCAGTCGAAGCGCCCGCCGAGGATCCAGCGGTCCGACGGCAGGTCGCGCGAGTACGCGGCGATCCGGTCGAGGGCCTCCTCGATGGACCCGGTATCGCTGACGTCCACCCGGCGCATCTGGGCCGCCCACCAGACGAAGTGGACGTGCGCGTCGCCCCAGCCCGGGGTCATGAGGCCGCCGCGGAGGTCGATGCGCTCGGCGCGCCCGGCCTCGGAGGCGAGGTCGCTGGCCCGGCCGACCGCGACCACGCGCCCGTCGCGCGCTAGGAGCGCGTCCGCGCTGGTGCCGTCGCCGACGTGGATCCGACCGCCGTGGAAGAGGATCGCGCTCACAGGGTCGCGATGCTAGGCGGTGTTGGCCTTGTTCGACCCGCCATCCGGCCGGAAGCCGGCGCGCCCGAGGAGCGGGACGAACTGGACGCCGCCGTGGCGATCCTCGCGCCCGTCCTTGTGTCGCACGACCAGCTCCTGCGCGCGCTCCGATCCGACCGGCGCGACGATGCGGCCGCCGGGCGCCAGCTGCGCCGCCAGGTCAGCGTGGATGCCGGGGGAGGCCGCGGTGACGATGATCCGGTCGTAGGGCGCGCCCGCCGCGTACCCGGCGGAGGCGTCGCCTGTCACGACCTGCACGTTCCCCAGACCGAGGCCGCCGAGGACCCGGCTCGCGCGCTCGGCCAGCGGTGCGTGGCGCTCGACCGAGACGACCTCGCGCACGATCTTCGCCAGCACCGCGGCCTGGTATCCCGAGCCGGTGCCGACCTCGAGGACGCGGTGCTCAGGCTCGGCCTCGAGCAGCTCGGTCATCCGCGCCACCACCCAGGGCTGCGAGACGGTCTGCCCCTCGCCGATCGGCAGGGCGCGGTCCACGTATGCCTCGGCCGCGAGGTCGTCCGGCACGAAGCGCTCGCGCGGCACCTCGCTCATCGCGGTGAGGACCGCGGCGTCGCGTATCCCGTTGCGCTCGAGCGAGCGGATGAGCGCACGTCGCTCGGCGGAGCGGTCGGCGCTCATGGTCGAGCGCCGCAGCGCACGCCGGAGGGAAGCACGTGGCTATCGTACGGACCGCATGGGCATCGGCTTCGAGGACCTGGCGTTCATCGAGCGCTGGCGTCAGCGGGCGTCGCGCGGCGTGGTGGTAGCCCTGGACGGACGCGGCGGGCCGATCGTCGCGACGATCCGGGTGGGCGACCTGGGCCCGCCCATCGAGCTTCGCGGGCGCGACGCCACCGGCGCCATGCGCAAGGCTCGCCTCAGCATCGGTGACCGCATCTTCGTCGCCGTTGAGTATTTAGCTAAGGACCCGGTCCCCGGCGGGGGCGCTCAGGACGTCAGCAGCGGTCTTGTCGCGCCGGGCGCGACGGTCGAGGGCACCCTGACCGCCACCGGCGAGGTAGCGGTCGTGGACTGCGGCGCCGATGTCCTCGTCCGTGGCGACAGCCTGGCCGGCTTCGGCGAGGGCGACAGCGTGCGCTTCACCGTCGCCGAAGAGGGCAAGGCCTACCTCATCGCGTGTACGAGCG
>JBOGTE010000143.1:0-5679 GCA_050692015.1 Candidatus Limnocylindria bacterium | reverse complement strand
CCCGCTCCAGCGCCGCGGCCGCCGCGGCGCCCTTGGCCCGGCGCGGCAGTCGCTGGCCGAACGACAGGACGTCGGTCGTGCTGTCCTTGTGGCGGTGCCGCCGGTTCAGCTCTCGCATGGCGGCGTCGTCCACGAAGGCGAGCGCGACCTGCGTGTCGCGCGGGAGCCCGTACGGCCGGAGCGCCGCGCGCACCGAGGCGCGGACGCGAGGCAGGTCCACGGTGGGATCGCCGCTCACGGCGATGCGCACGCGCGGCTAGGAGGCGGCGGGCGGGCGCAGGCTGTCGATGCGGGCGATGCGGTCCTCGGGATACGGGATGCGCTCGTGATAGACGCCCAGCAGGAGCTCGCAGAACGCCTCCTTGATGAGATGGATGTCCCGCAGCGTCAGGTCGCACTCGTCCAGCTGGCCGTCGGCGACGCGCTCATCGACGATCTTGTCGACCATCCCGCGGATCGTCTCGGCGGTCTTCTCCGCGAGCGAGCGCACCGAGGCCTCGACGCCGTCGGCCAGCATGACGATGCCAGCCTCGCGCGTGTGCGGCCTGGGGCCGGGGTGCCGGAAGGCCTGCTCGTCCACGTTCTGCCCGCGCTCCTTCGCCGTCTGCCAGAAGTACTTCACCAGCATGGTCCCGTGGTGCTGCGGGATCATGTCGCGGATCTGCTCGGGCAGGTGGTAGCGCTCCGCCAGCACGAGACCGTCGCGGATGTGCGCCGAGACGATCTGCGCCGACACGAGCGGGTCGAGCTCGTCGTGCGGGTTCTTCTGGCCGGTCTGGTTCTCGATGAACGCCAGCGGGTTCCGCATCTTCCCGATGTCGTGGTAGTACGCGCCGACCCGCGCCGTCAGCCCGTCGGCGTTGACGACCTCCGCGGCGCGCTCGGCCAGATTCGCGACGAGCAGCGAGTGGTGGTACGTGCCGGGCGTCCGCAGCAGCAGCTGCCGCAGGAGCGGGTGGTTCGGGTCGGCGAGCTCCCGGAGCTCGAAGACGGTCGTGATCCGGAAGAGGTGACCCATGAAGCCCGTCGCGCCGAAGGCCAGGAGCCCCGAGAGCGCGCCGCTCGCGACCGCGGCCGCTCCCAGCTGGATGAGCCCGAGCACGTCGGTCGGCCTGGCGATGAGGAGGAAGGCGCCGATGACGCCGAGGTTCCCGCCGGCCACGTTGAAGCCCCCGGCGACGAACTCGCGCGCCGTGGTCGCACGGCGGATGGCCGAGATCCCGAGGAGTGCGGGGACGAGCACGTAGGCCACGTGCTCCACCTGCAGCGACATGATCCCGACGTGGAGGGCGCCCGCGATCTGCGCGGCGAGCGCCGTCCGTCCGCCCACCAGGACCGTGAGCATCATGGCCACGGCGGCGAACGGCGCGAAGTAGAGGGTGAGCGTGCCCGGGGCGACGACGCGGCCGACGGCCACCAGCACCACGACGGAGAGGCCGACCAGCACCAGGCGGCGGTCGTCCGCCCACGCCTCCTCCGCGTAGCGCTCGATGAAGAGCGCCAGCACGCCCGCGATCAGCAGCGCCCAGCCGATGTGGCCGAGGATCAGCGCTAGGTCTACCGCCGGGTCGGCCAGGTCCAGGGCCTCCAGCTTCTCGACGTCCTGCTCCGTCACCACGCTGCCCTCGCGCACCACGATCTCGCCGGCGGTGACGCGCACCTGGACCGGCGCCACCGCCGCGCGAGCGGCGTCCTGCGCCGCGAGCGTCGTGGCGGGATCGGGGACCTCGTTCGCCTGGACGTGCTGGGGGACGAGCGCGGTCGCGACGCGTCGCTGCTGGTCCGTCCACGAGTCCGGCCAGGCCTTCACCATCTCGTCGGTGGCCTGCTGCAGCTGCTCCTCGCGGATCGCCTGCGCGTAGATGTTCTGCAGCGCCCGCTCCATCTCGCGGGCGGTCGCCTCCCAGTCGGCCGCCGGCATGTCCACGATGTCGATGGCGATCGGCTCCGGGATGGACGTCTCGGTGAACCGCGACACGCGCACCAGGCGCTCCTCGCGCGAGAGCGTCTGGTCCGCCCGGGCCGCTGTGATGGCCGAGATCGTCGCCGCAAGCTTCCCCGTCTCGGCGACCGCGACCGCGGGCTCCCGCCGGTGGACGGGCGCCACCGCGCCGGCGGCGCGCTCGCGCTCCGCCACCATGAGGGAGCCGGAGATGAAGGCGACGGACCGCGGCGCGCGCACGCTGCGCTCCGAGACCTCCCCGACGTCGTACTCCACCGTCGCCGGCGGCGACACCAGCATCGCGAAGGCGGTGGTCAGGCCGACCAGCACCACGAACGCGCCCGTGCGCATCCGCGGCTCGCGGCGAAGGGCCAGGCCCATGCGGCGCAGCAGCTTGGAGGGGAGGCTGTCGCGCCGCAGCGCGATCACCTCGGCGGCTCCTGCTGCTCGTGCTTCTCGTACGCGCGCACGATCCGCACGACCAGCTCGTGGCGCACGACGTCGCGCTCGTCGAAGTCTACGAAGGCCACGCCCTCGACCCCCTCGAGCACCCTGCGGGCCGTGAGCAGGCCGGAGGGCTGACCCGCGAGCAGGTCGATCTGGGTGACGTCGCCCGTCACCACCGCCTGCGATCCGTAGCCGAGCCGTGTGAGGAACATCTTCATCTGGGCGGGCGTCGTGTTCTGTGCCTCATCCAAGATGATGAACGCCTCATTAAGCGTGCGACCACGCATAAAGGCTAGAGGCGCGACCTCGATCTCGCCGCGCTCCATCGCGCGCGCCGAGCGCTCCTGGGGCATGAGCTCGTAGAGCGCGTCGTAGAGCGGACGGAGGTACGGGTCGATCTTCTCGCGGAAGTCGCCGGGGAGGAAGCCAAGCCGCTCCCCCGCCTCTACCGCGGGGCGAGTGAGGATCAGCCGCTGGACCTTCCGCTCGCGTAGCGCAGTGACACCCATGGCCACAGCCATATAGCTCTTCCCGGTGCCGGCGACCCCTATGGCGAACACCAGGTCGTTCCGCTTGATGGCCTCCAAGTAGGCGCGCTGGTTCTCCGACTGCGGGCGGATGCGCTTACCGCTCGTGGTCGTAGCGATGTGCTCGCGCATCTCCTCGGGCGGAGGCACCGGCGCCTGCTTCGCGTCCCCTATGAGGCGCTCGAGCGCCGGCTTGCGCAGGCTCTCGTCACGCGCGGACAGCCCGCGCATCGCCGTGACCAGCTCGCTCACGCGCGTGACCGCGCCCTGATCGCCGCTGATCCGCAGCTCCGCACCGCGGGAGATGAGCTTGACCCCGAACTCTCGCTCGATCCGGTCGATGTTCGACTCGTTCGGACCGGCCACGAACATCATCTCGTCCGGGTCGGGGATCAGGATCGTGATCTCGTGGGCGTACGCCACAAACTAGGGGGGGGGTGCGCCCCCGCCACCCCCCTTCAAGAGCGTTGCCACGGTCTCGGCCACCGTCTTACCGTCCGCGCGGCCGCGGACCTGGGGCATGAGCTTCTGCATCACCTGGCCCTGGTCGGCCGGTGACGCGGCGCCGGTCTCCGCGATCGCGGCCCGCGCCAGCCCTGCGATCTCCTCGCGTGACATCTGCTGCGGCAGGTAGGACTCGATCACCGCGAGCTCGGCCTTCTCCTTGGCGACCAGCTCCTCGCGGCCGGCCTTGCCGAAGGCCTCGATCGACTCGCGGCGCATCTTGGCCTGCTTGGCCAGGATCCCCTCCGCCTCGTCGTCGGTCAGCGCCCGGCGGCGGGCGACCTCGTCGTTGTGCAGCGCGGACAGCGCGAGGCGCAGGGTGTCGCGCCTGATGGCGTCCTGCGCCTTCGCGGCCGTGCGCATATCGCTCTCGAGCCGCGTTTTGAGCTGGCTGGGAAGGGAACGGCTAGCGCTTACGGCGCTTGGCTTCCTTCCGCTTGCGCTTCGCCGCGGGGCGCTCGTAGTACTCGCGGCGGCGGGCCTCCGCGAGGATGCCCGCCTGTTGGATCTTCTTGTTGAAGCGCCGAAGGGCGGCCTCGAAGGACTCGCCGTCGCCGATGACGACCTCGGTCATTCGATCTGATCACCCACCCTTCGGTCCTATGAGACGAGGACGGCGGCCCCAGAGCCGCCTCCCCTGCGCCAAATCGTAACTGGGGACCGGCCGACGCGGCACTGTAAAGTCGTGCGTGGCTTTACCGCGGTCCCCCGGCCGACGGCCAAGCCCGCACCTGCCCGGCCAAGCCCCGCGCGGGCCCGGCCACCCCGAATGCGCCAGGATCGGCCCCGTGGACCTGCCCGTCGTCGTAGCGGCCTACCTCGTCGGCTCGATCTCCTTCCCCTGGCTGATCGGCCGGTGGCACGGCCTCGACCTGCGCCGGGTCGGCTCGCGGAAGCTGGGCGGCTCGAACCTGGCGGGGGTCCTGGGCCTGCGCTGGGCGGCCTTCGGAGGAGGGCTCGACGCGCTCAAGGGCGCCCTGGTGGTCCTCGGCGCCGTGGCGCTCGGCCTGCCGCTCGAGATGCGCGTGCTCTGCGCGGTGGCCGCGGTCGCGGGCCAGATGTGGCCGCTCTTCCACGACCTCGACGGTGGCCGCGCCAACGCCACGGGCTGGGGCGCGATCCTGGCCCTCGACCCGGTCGCCACGGTGGTCGCGGCGATACCGCTGGTCGCCGCCGTCGCCGCCCGCCAACTGGTCCGGCCGGCACCGACACGTGTGGCCCCGCTCGCCGCGATCCTCACGTTCCTGGTGTGGTCCGCCGCGATCTGGGAGATCGACGGTCTCACGCCCACGGTCGTGGGTGGGCTGATCATCTTCGCGCTGATCCTCGTGCGCCGGCTCACCGCGGATCTGAGTGCCGACCTCGCTACGGGCGCCCCAGTCGCCCGAGTCCTGCTGAACCGCGCGCTCTTCGATCGCAGCGAGCTCCAAGAGCGCGGCACGGTCCCGCTCTGATGGTCGCGCGACACCGCTTCTTCGTCGATCGCGACGCCCTCTCCGGTGACTCCGCGACGCTCCTTGGCGACCAGGCGCGCCAGATCGCCGCGGTACTGCGTCTGGCTCCGGGGGCGGAGGTCGTCCTGGTCTCGGACGCCAACGATGTTCTGGTGCGCCTTGATCACGTGAGCTCGGACCGCGTGACAGGTACCGTCCTCTCGCGGTCCCCGAACCGCGCCGAGCCCGGCCTCGCGCTCACGCTCGCGCTGCCGCTTCTGCGCGGCGACCACAGCGAGGAGGTGCTCGAGGCCGTGACCCAGCTCGGCGTGTCACGGATCGTCCCGTTCGTGAGCGAACGCAGTGTGGTCCGGGAGCTGGCCACCGCGAAGCGCGCTCGCTGGGAGCGGATCGCCCGCGAGTCCGCTGAGACGGCGCGCCGGGGCCGGATCCCGGAGATCGCGCCGCTGACGCGCTGGGCCGAGCTCTTCGATCTGCTCGATCCTCCGGTCATCGTTGCCTGGGAAGGCGAGCGCGATGGAAGACTTGCCGAAGCCATCCCGTCGAAGGCCACCGCCGTGTCCCTCGTGATCGGACCTGAGGGCGGTCTGACCGAAAGCGAGATCGCCCTCGCGGTCGAACACGGCGCGACCGCCATCTCGCTCGGCCCGCGAAACCTCCGGAGCGAGACCGCCGCGATCGCCGCCGTCGCGGTGATCCTGTCGAAGCGGCCTTGAAAGGCGCACCGTGGATGACGCGGCGAATGCGGATGCGCGCACGCGACAGCGGTGAGGGGTGGGACCGCACCTGGCACGCGCGAGAGCGC
>JBOGTE010000142.1:0-5821 GCA_050692015.1 Candidatus Limnocylindria bacterium | reverse complement strand
AGGCCGAGGAGGTACTGCTCCAGGCGCGGCGCGCGCTGCGCCAGGCCGAGGAGGCACGGGACCGCGCGTCGCGACGTGACGTCGTGGAGGACGCGCGCGCGGCCCTGGCGGAGGCCGAGGCCGCCCGGGAGCGCATCTCGCCGCCTCCGGCTCCCGCAAGGACGTACGAGGTCGAGGTCGGCTCGCCGGTGCTCGTCGATGGCGTGACAGAGCCGGGCACGCTGATGGCCGTGGACGACCGCGGCGTCGCCGAGGTGGCGGCCGGCGCGCTCCGGCTGCGCGTCCCCGTCCGCGAGCTCCGCCCCGCTCCGATCCGCGAGGGTGGTCCGGTCCGCTCCGCGCGCCCGACCGTATCGGGCTCCGCCGCGAGCGTGCCGCTGCAGCTGGACCTCCGCGGGGCGCGTGCAGAGGAGGCCCTGGCGGTCCTGGACCGCTACCTCAACGACGCCGCCATCGCCGGCTACGACCGCGTGCGCGTCGTCCACGGTAAGGGGACCGGGGCGCTGCGGACCGCCGTCCGCGCGGCCCTCGCCGGCCATGCGCTGGTGCGCGAGGTCGCAACCGCCGGCCGCTCCGAGGGCGGCGAGGGCGCGACGATCGTCTCGCTGTGACCGACGAGCGGCCCCGTCAGAGCGCGGTCCTCCTGGCGCTGGACGGCGAAGGGCGAGTGCTCCTCGTACAGCAGCGCGGCGGGCCGTACAAGGGAGCCTGGCTGCTTCCGGGCGGCGGCCTCGAGGAGGGCGAGAGCTTCGAAGAGGCGCTCCGGCGCGAGGTGGTCGAGGAGACATGCCTCGAGGTGACCGACCCGCGGGAGATCGCTCGATACGACGTCCACAGTACCGACCCGGCGCCGTTCCACTTCCGTGTCCGCATGTACCGCGGCGACGTCAGCGGAGAGCCTCGACCGGGTCCCGATGGCGAGGCCGTGGCCTGGGTGCGCATCGACCCGGCCAGCGCGCATCCCGTCCTGCTCAGGCAGCTGCGCGACGCGGACGTCATGGACCTCGATCACGCGGAGATCGAGGGTCGGTGCGCGGCTATGGGCATCCAGGTGAGGGGCATGGCCCTCCGCGACCCCGCGCGCGAGCGCTAGTCAGGCGTGGGCGAGGGGCTCGGCGACGGCGAGGGCGCGAAGGTGATCGGTGGAAGCGGGACCGACGGCGTCGGGAACGGGTCCACCGTCACGCGCGGCGTGCGGGTGGGCCGCGGGGTGCGCGTCGCGTCGGCGGAGGGGCTCGGCGTCGGCGTGGGCGTCGCTGTCGGCGACGGCGTCGGCGACGGGGTGGGGCAGGGCTCCTCGCCCACGAGGTTCCAACTGTAGCGGCCGTAGCCGTGCCCGCCGGCCCTGGCCTGCTGGATCCAGAGCTGGGTGTACTGCTGCCACACCGGCTGGCCGATCTCGCGGATGCGCATGCCGACCGCGGTCGAGCCGTCCTCCCCGGCGCACCCCGGCACGTACCAGTCGTCCGCCGTGCGCGGCTCCGTGCCGCGGATGAACAGCTCGCTCGTGGAGAAGGGGGAGAGGTCGGACGGCGCCATCCCCGAGCCGTATCCGCCGAAGGCGCCGGGCGCCAGCACCACGTTCGCCGAGACGACGTTCTCGGGACGCTCCCAGTCCAGGGGCTCGACGTCCGCCAGGACCTCCGACATGTAGTCGCGCCACAGCTGGCCCGGCCCCATGGCGCTCGAGAAGTCGCGGCTGCTCATGAGGTCGCCGTTGCTGTTGCCCATCCAGATGCCCGTGACGAGCTGCGGGACGTAGCCGACCGAGTACACGTCCTTCAGGTTGTCGGTGGTGCCCGTCTTCAGCGCCGCCGGCCGGCCGATGTTCGTCCAGCTGCCGAAGACGTAGCTGCGGTCTGGCCGCGTCGTCTCCTTCAGGATGTCGTTCATGATGTAGGCGATACCCGGGTCGAGGACGCGCCGCTGCTCGTAATCCTTGTGTTCCCACACGACCCGGCCGTTGGGATCCTCGACCTTGAGCACGTACGTTGGCGCGACGCGCACGCCCATGTTCGCCAGCACCCCGAAGGCGCTGGCCATGTCCACCAGCTTCACTTCCTTCGCGCCGAGCGTGAGCGCCAGGCCCACCGTCGTGGGGTCGATCTCGCTGCTGATGCCCATCTCGCGCGCCGTCTCGATCAGGCCTTCGACCGTTGAGTACTGATGCAGGAACTTCACCGCGGGCACGTTGCGCGACTCGCGGATGGCCTGCCGCATGGAGACCGGGCCGTGGTACTGGAGGTCGGCGTTCTCGGGGCAGTACTCGCATACCGCCGGGCTGAACCGCGTCGTGGCCGTGCCCCCGAAGTCGGTGCGCGCGTCCACCACCACCGTCGCCGCGGTCGCGCCCTTCTTTAGCGCGGTGAGGTAGTTGAAGACCTTGAACGCGGAGCCCGGCTGGCGCTCGCCCAGGCCGGCGACGTCGAACTCGCCCTGGACCTTGGAATCCTCCCTGTTGTAGTAGTCCACCGATCCCACGTACGCCAGGACCTGGCCGCTGGATGGCTCGATGCTGACCAGCCCGGCGTTGAAGACGTTCCGGTCGTGGAGGCGCTCCACGTGCTCCCTCACCTGCCGCTCGGCGGCCTCCTGCTTGACCAGGTCGAGGGTCGTCGTCACGGTGAAGCCGCCGCGGGTGACGGCGGACTCGTCCCCGCCGAGGATCCGTGTCAGCTGGTCCCGCACCTGGAAGACGAAGTGCGGGGCCGTGATGGTCGTGATCTGCGGGCCGATCACGCTGATGGGCTCGGCGTCGGCGGCCTCGAACTCTTCGTCGGTGATGGCGCCGGTCGCCACCATCTGCGTGAGGACGGCGCTGCGCCGGGCCGTCGCGCGCTCGACGTTCTCCGCCTTCGACGGGTCGTAGGCCGAGGGCGATTGCGGCAGGCCGGCCAGGAGCGCCGCCTCCGCCAGCGTGAGCTGCGAGAGGTCGCTCTTGCCGAAGTACGTCTGCGCCGCGGCCTTCACGCCGTAGGCCTGGTTCCCGTAGTAGATCTGGTTGAAGTAGAGCTCCAGGATGTCGCGCTTGGAGTAGGTGCGGGTCACCTGGATGGCCAGGACCGCTTCGCGGATCTTGCGCTGCAGGCTGATCTCGCTGCCCACGATCCGCTGCTTCACCAGCTGCTGGGTGATGGTGGAGGCGCCGCCCTGGCCGACGGGCTGGTCCGTGAGGTCGGCGTACGCGGCGCGCGCGATGCCCAGGACGTCCACCCCCGGGTTGTCCCAGAAGGTCTTGTCCTCGATGGCCAGCGTGGCGTCTATGAGCACGTCCGGGACCTCGTCCAGGCTCACGTTCTCGCGGCGCTCGACCTCGAACTGGTAGAGGAGCTCGGCCCCGGTCCGGTCGTAGACCTTGGTGGACAGCGCCAGGGGGTCCCGGGCCAGGTCCTGGGGCGACGGCAGGTCGGAAACGAGCGCCCCAAGCACCATCACGCCACCGACCAGAGGGACGGCGGCGAGGGCGATGAAGAAGGCGATCAGGACGGGCGGGAGGAGGGCCAGACCCCGTCGTACGGGGCTGCCGTTCCCCTTCTTCCGCAGCGTCCGGTATGGCCCGCGCCGGAGCGCGTGATCGCGGTGGTTACGGCTGATGGTCATAGTCTAGGGCCCATGCCTGCCCGGCCTAACGCGGAAGAGCTCGAAGAGTTCCTCACTCGGGCGGTCGCCCAGGTAGTGGTTCGGAACGAATTCGCTGCCCACCTGCGGTCAGGCGAGCGCCCGCTTCGGGTGAAGCAGGGCTTCGACCCCACCACCAAGAACCTCCACATCGGACACGCTGTGGGGCTCCGTAAGCTGAAGAAGCTCGCCGAGTGGGGTCACGAGATCATCCTGATCGTCGGCGACTGGACCACCCAGATAGGCGACCCGACGGACAAGGATCTCACGCGGCCGACGAGGTCGCGCGACGAGGTCATGGAGAACGCTCAGACGTATCTCGACCAGTTCCACCTGATCGTTCCGAGAGCAGGCACCCGCACGGTGCTGCAGGACGAGTGGTTCGGGAAGTTCGGCCTCCGGGACGTCATCGATCTGACCTCGCGCTTCACGGTCCAGCAGATGCTGGCCCGCGAGGAGTTCCGGAAGCGGCAGACGGCAGGGACACCGATCCCCATCAAGGATCTGCTCTACCCGCTGCTTCAGGCGTACGACTCGATCGCCATCCGGGCCGAGGTCGAGTTCGGCGGTACCGACCAGCTGTTCAACATTCTGGCCGGACGAGAGCTGCAGGAGATGCTCGGTCAGCCGCCGCAGCAGATGATGCTCGTCCACCTTCTCGAGGGTCTTGACGGCGAAAAGATGAGCAAGTCGAAACCGGCGACGGCCATCTGGCTCACCGATCCGCCGGACGAGATGTTCGGGAAGGTCATGGCGATCGCCGATGCCATCATGCCCCACTACTTCGAGTGGGCGACGGAGATGCCGATGGCCGAGGTGCGCGAGACGCTCGACGCGCTCGCGCGGCGCGAGCTGCACCCGCGCGAGGCCAAGGAGCGGCTCGCTCGCCGGATCGTGACCGAGGTCCACTCGGCGGCCGCCGCGGACGAGGCGGCCGCCGCGTTCCGCCGCCAGTTCACGGAGCGGAAGGCGCCCGACGAGGTGCCGGAGACCGCCCTCGAGCGGAACGGCGAGGGGTCCGTCCCGATCGTCGAGCTCCTGGTGCGCACCGCGATGGCCGCCAGCAAGTCCGAGGCGCGGCGCCTGGTCAAGCAGCGCGGCGTGAAGGTGGACTCGGTCGTCGCGGACGAGGGGACGGCGGTGCCGACGACCGGCAGCCCGCTCATCCAGGTGGGTCCCCGCGGCTTCCGTCGCGTCCGCTGGGTCTAGGACGGCCGGACCGAGCGGCGAGCCCGCGGGCCGCAGGGTCGTGGCCGTCGTGCCCTTCGGCGCCCGGGGCGCGGGCCCGGAGGGAGGCGGGGAGCGCCGGCCGGGCGCGTGGGCGCGCCAGGTCGCACGGCGCGTGGTGGACCTGTTCGCCGGCCACCCGGCCGTGGAGCTGCGTCCGGTCTTCCTGGTCGCGGTCCCAGGCGCGGAGGGGAGCGGATCCGGCGACCAGGCCGCGGAGCCCGGCTACCTGATCTTCGGCTCGACGCCCGATCCCGCCCTCGCCGCCGAGTACGCGCGCTCCCTGGAGGCCAGCCACGTCGTGACCGGCACGTACCACGAGACGCCCGCGGAGCGGCGGCTCGACGTGGCACTCGTGGACGCGGGCTCCGCGACCGTCCTCGCGACCTCCGAGCGCGCCATCCCCGCCGGCGGGCTTCATCTCGCCGAGGGCGAGCTCGCGGCATGGCTGGCAGCGGCGCTGGAGGTCGAGCCGGGACCGGCTGCGGGGCCGCCCGCCGTGGCGAACGAGGAAGCCTACGCGGCGCTGCTCGAGGCCATGGACGCCGAGGTGGACGTCACGCTCCTCCGCTCCGGCGACGAGCGCGCGGCGCGCTCGGCCCTGGAGGCCGCCGTCTCGGCCTACGCCCGTGCCGCGCTGGCCGATCCGTCATCGACGCTCGTGGAGGACCGCGTCCTGGTCCTCGGAGCGACGGCCATCGAGCGGGACGAGCAGGCGCTGGCGCTCCCGGCCCTGGAGGCGCTGGCGGCGGCGCGGCCCTCCTCCTGGCGGGCGCACTACATGCTGGGCGAGGTGCGCCGCACGGGCGGGGACACCGCCGGTGCCGTGGTCGCCTTCGAGCACGCCGACGCGCTGCAGCCGCTCCGCGACGCGGACCTTCTCTCGCTGGCGCGCCTCTACGCCGCCTCGGGCGCGACCGCCAGCGCCGTCTCGCGCCTGCGGCGCATCGTGCGCCGCGGCGGGGAGCCCGAGGTC
>JBOGTE010000141.1:0-5868 GCA_050692015.1 Candidatus Limnocylindria bacterium | reverse complement strand
CGCGCGCTCCTCCGGCGTGAGGTCCGCGCCGGCCAGGAGGTCGGGGCGCCGCTCGGCCGTGCGCCGTATGGCCTCGGCCCGCCGCCAGCGCTCGATGGCGGAATGGTCGCCGGACAGGAGCACCGGGGGCACCCGCCGGCCCTCGTGCTCGACCGGCCGGGTGTACTGCGGACCCTCGAGCAGGCCGCCGGTGTGGGACTCGCGCTCGAGCGAAGCCGCTTCGATCACGCCCGGCACCAGGCGCACGACGGCGTCGGCGACCACCATGGCCGGCAGCTCCCCTCCGGTGAGGACGTAGTCGCCGATGGACAGCTCCTCGTCGATGTCGGACTCGATCACGCGCTCGTCGAGCCCCTCGTAGTGGCCGGCGACGAGGACCAGGTGCCCGGCACCCGCGAGGCGCCGCGCGGCGGCCTGGTCGAAGAGCGCGCCCTGTGCCGACAGGAGCACGACGTGGCCGCCCGGACCCCTGACCGCCCGGATGGCCCGGGCGAGCGGCTCGGCCTTCATCACCATGCCCGCGCCGCCGCCGTACGGCGTGTCATCGACGACGTGATGCCGGTCGGTCGCGTGCTTGCGGATGTCGTGCACCTCTATCTCCACGAGGCCGGCAGCGCGACCGCGCCGGACGATGCTCTCGGAGAAGGGGCCCTCGAACATCCGCGGGAAGAGCGTGAGGATGTCGATGCGCATGGCGGTCAGGCCAGCTCCTCCTGCGGGACCGCCACGATGCGGCCGCCCGCGACGTCCACGGCCTTCACGACCGACTCGAGCGCCGGCAGGAGCGTCTCGCCGGACTCGCCCTTCACCACGAGGACATCGGCTTCGCCGGCGCGGATCACCTCCGTCACCGCTCCCAGCTCCCGTCCCTCGGGCGTCACCACGGCCAGGCCGATCAGGTCGCTCCAGAGGTACGCGTCCCCCGCCGCGCGCCTGGCCTCGCCTCGCGGCACGGCGAGCTGCTTGTTCCGGAGGCGCTCGGCGGCGGTGCGGTCGTCGTATCCCTCGAACCGGACGATCGGCGCGGCCTCCGTCCCGCGTAACCCAGAGATGGTCACCTCACCGACGCCCTCGCATAGCAGCCGGGAGCCGGCGCGGAACCGCTCTGCGTGCCTGTCGGTCAGCGGCTCGACCCGCACCTCGCCGCGCACGCCGTGCGGCGCGCGCACGACCCCGACGACGACGTCGTCGGTCGATCGTCGATCAGAGTCGGTCGAGCGTCGATCAGAGTCGGTCGAGCGTTGATCGACGTCAGTCGATCTCGAGATCGACCTTCGTGCCATCGCGCGTCGCCACCACCTTGAGGAGCGAACGGATGGCCTTGGCCATGCGTCCACCGCGCCCGATGACCTTCCCCACGTCCGGCTCGCCAACCTGGAGATGAAGGCGCAGCGAGTCACCCTCGGTGCGCTCGGTGACGACGACCGCGGAGGCATCATCCACCAGCTGCTTGGCGATGTGCTCCAGGACCTGTGCTTCGCGAGAGGAGCTCACCGGACGACCGGCGGGACCTCGCTCTCGGGGATGCCCGCCTTGACGAGCAGGTCTCGCGCGGTGTCCGTCGGCTTCGCGCCGTTCTTGAACCAGTGCCGGGCGCGCTCGACGTTCACGACCAGCTCCACCGGCTCGCGCCGGGGGTCGTAGTGCCCGAGGTTCTCGATGAACTTCCCGTTGCGCGGGGCGCGCGAGTCCGCGACGACCAGCCGGTACGTCGGCTGCTTCGTCTTTCCGTGGCGGCGCAGGCGGATGTGTACGGCCAACTGTTCCTCCAGAGGTCAGGTGCGGGATGCCAATGATAGACGAGATCGAGCGAGGATCCGGCTCCGCTCTACAGGCGCGGCATCCCCGGGATCCGCGGGAGGCGGCTGCCCTTGGCCATGCCGCCGATCTGCTTCATGAGCTTCCGCATCTCCTCGAACTGCTTTACGAGCTGGTTGACGTCCGAGACCTGCGTGCCGGAGCCCCTGGCGATGCGCTTGCGCCGCGACCCGTTGAGGACCGAGGGATCGGCCCGCTCGCCGCGGGTCATCGACGAGATGATCGCCTCGATCTTCCGCAGCTCGCGCTCGGCCTCCGGACCAGACGGCAGCTGGGCGCTCATCTGCCCCATGCCCGGGATCATCTTGAGCAGGTCGCCCAGCGGGCCCATCTGCTTGATCTGCTGAAGCTGCTTGTAGAAGTCCTCCAGGGTGAAGCGGGCTTCCAGGAGCTTCTGCGCCTGCGCCTCCGCCTCCCGCTGGTCCACGACCCCCTGGGCCCGCTCGACCAGGGTGACGATGTCCCCCATCCCCAGGATCCGGCGTGCCAGGCGGTCGGGGTGGAAGACTTCGAGCGCGTCGAGCTTCTCGCCGGTGCCCATGAGCTTCACGGGGATCCCGGTCGCCGCCCGGATCGACAGCGAAGCGCCGCCGCGCGCGTCGCTGTCCACCTTGGCGAGCGCCAGGCCGGTGATAGGCAGCCGAGCGTGGAACGCGCTGGCGGCATCGACCGCGTCCTGGCCCGCCATGGCATCGACGACCAGGAGCACCTCGTGCGCCGCGACCGCGCCGACGATGCGCTCGACCTCGGCCATCATCGCCTCGTCGATGTGGAGCCGGCCGGCCGTGTCCACGATCACGGTGTCCTGGCCCTCCCCCACCGCCGAGCGCACCGCCGCGGCCGCGTCCTCGGAGACCCGCGACGCGTCCACGCGCTTCACCGGGATGCCCAGCTGCTTCCCCAGCGCCTGGAGCTGGTCCACCGCCGCGGGCCGGTGGACGTCCGCGGCGACGAGAAGGGGGCGCCGGCCCTGCTTGCGGAGGTGGCTCGCCAGCTTCGCCGCCGTCGTGGTCTTGCCGGAGCCCTGAAGGCCGACCAGTGCGATGACCGTCGGCGGGCGCTCGGCTCGCGCGAGCGGGACCGCTTCGGTGCCGAGCATCTCCGCCAGCGCGTCGTGGACGATCTTCACGACCTGCTGGGCGCCGCTGACGCTCTCGACGACGCGCTCGCCGGCGGCGCGCTCGCGCACCGTCGCCACCAGCTGCCGGACGACCTTGAAATGGACGTCCGCCTCCAGGAGCGCGACGCGCACGTCGCGGAGGGCTTCCTCCAGATCGCCCTCGGTGACGCGCGGCCGCCCGTGGAGCTTCGCGAACGTCGCGGTCAGGCGGTCCTGGAGCTGCTCGAACAACTAGGAGGGGCGGCGGGCGAGCGTGCTGACCTCAGCGGCCGAGGCCTCCGGCCCGAAGACGTAGCCCTGCATGATCTCGCACCCGGCGGCCATCACGGCCTGCTGCTGCGCCGTGCTCTCGACGCCCTCGGCCACGACGCGCACATTGCGCGCGCGAGCGGCCGCGACGACCTGTTCGAGCACGCGGCGGGTGCCGGGCTCCTCGATGCCGCTCGTCAGCGGGTACGGGAGCTTCACCGTGTCGATCTCGATGCCGGGCATGTCCTCCAGGGAGCGGACGTCCGCGGCGACGCGGACGCCTCGGGTCCTCACGCTCCCGATCACCGCCACGAACCCCTCGTCCAGGGCCGCGCCGCGCGGCAGCTCGATCTCCAGCATCTCCGGCGCGATGCCCGCGCGCTCCGTCGCGGCGCCGGTCAGCTGCAGGAAGTCCGGTTTGCGGAGGGTCGCCTCCCACACGTTCACGCCGATCAGCGGGAGCGGGACACCCTCGCGCTGCCACGCCGCCATCTGGGTGCAGGCGGCGCCCAGCACCCACTCGTCGAACTCCGCGTGCAGCGCGCCCTGGTCCACGAGCTGCGTGATCTCCTGCGGGCCGACCATGCCCAGCAGTGGATGGGGCCAGCGCACCAGGGCCTCGACGCCCGCCAGGGCCGTCGTCGGGACGTGGACCTGGACCTGGAACTGCAGCGACGTCCCGTTCGAGGCCAGCGCATCGCGCAGATCCGTAGGCCGCAGACGGACCATGGACATCAGGTTCGAGCATAGTCGCGCGCTTGCGCGGGCCTATGCTCGAGATGGCCCGCCGCTCGTGCGTGGCAGCAGGGCTTCCACGAACGCCCGGGCGTCCATCGGCACGAGATCGTCGGGGCCCTCGCCCACGCCGAGGTAGACGACCGGCAAGCCCAGGTCGTTGGCGATCGCGAAGACCGCGCCGCCCTTCGCCGTTCCGTCCAGCTTCGTCACGACCAGGCCGGTCACACGGGCGGCCTTGGTGAAGAGGCGCGCCTGCACGATCGCGTTCTGGCCCTGCGTTCCGTCGAGGACGAGCAGCACCTCGTCGGGGGCGCCCTCGCGCGCGCGGCCGGCGACGCGGACGATCTTCGAGAGCTCGTCCATGAGGTGCTCCTTGGTGTGGAGGCGGCCGGCCGTGTCCGCGATCACGATGCTGTTCCCACGCGCGGTGGCCGCGGCGATGGCGTCGAATACGACGGCGGCCGGGTCTCCGTCGGGCCGCCCGCTGACGACGGGGACCTCGACCCGCTCGGCCCAGCGCTCCAGCTGCAGGGTGGCCGCGGCGCGGAACGTGTCGGCGGCGGCGAGGAGGGGCCGCTCGCCGCGGGACCGGAGGTGCTTCGCCAGCTTGGCGGCGGTGGTGGTCTTGCCGCTGCCGTTCACCCCCACCACGAGCACGACGCGCGGCCTCGCATCCGTCCGCGTCGCGGGAGCCGGCCGCGCCAGCACCGCCAGGAGCGCCTCGCGGACCGCGTCCAGCACCTTCGGAACGGTCGTCGCGCGACCTTCCCTGACGACGTCGCGGACCTGGAGCATGACGGGGTCCACCAGCGACACCGAGAGGTCGGAGCGCAGGAGGGCTTCCTCGAGCTGCTCCAGCCACTCGTCCGTCACCTTCTGCTCTTCGTGGCCCCGCAGCCCTCCGAACAGCCGGCCCAGTAGGCCGCCACGCGTCTTCGCCAGGCCGCCGTCGATGCTCACCTCGGCCGACGGTACCCGCGGCGCCGGCTAGGCGCCGGCCGCGCGCTCCTCGGCCAGCCGCATCGAGATCACCTTGGAGACGCCGCCCTCGTCCATGGACACGCCGTACAGGGTGTCGGCGGCCTCGATGGTCCCGCGGTTGTGGGTGATCACCACGAACTGCGTGCGGTCCGTGAGCTCGCGGAGCGCGTCGGTGAACCGCCCGACGTTGCGCTCGTCGAGCGCCGCGTCCACCTCGTCGAGCACGCAGAAGGGCGCCGGCCGGACCCGCAGGATGGCCAGCAGCAGCGCGACCGCCGTGAGCGCGCGCTCGCCGCCCGAGAGCTGGTTCAGGCTGCCGATCCGCTTGCCCGGCGGCCGGGCCACGATGTCGATGCCGGGGTCGTCGCCGCTGTCGCTGGTGCGGAGGCGCGCCTCTCCGCCGTTGAAGAGCCGCTGGAAGAAGATGCCGAACTCGCGGTCCACGGCCTGGAGCGTCGCGCTGAACTGCTCGGCGATGGTCCGCGCGAGCTCCTCGGCGAGCGCGCGCAGGTCGGCGATGGCCTTCTCGAGGTCGGCGCGCTGGGTCGAGAGGAACTCGTGCCGCTCGCCGATCTCCGCGAGCTCCGTCGCGGCGAGGGGGTTCACGGGCTCGAGGGCGATGAGCTTTCGCCTGAGGCGCTGCAGGTCGCGGAGCGCGCCGGTGCGCTCCTTCTCCGCGCGCTCCGGGTCGTCGCTCGGCGCCACGGCGTCCTCGCCGCCTTCGAGGGACTCGGGATCTGGGAGGGGCTCGTCGTCCGCCAGGCCCAGCTCGGCGCGCACCTGCTCCTCGAGCAGGCGCAGCGATCCCGTGGCCCGCTCCTCCTCGACGGCGAGCTTGGCGCGCTCGCCCCGCAGCTCCGCGCTCCGCTCGCGGGCCCGCGCGAGGCGCTGCTCCGACTCGCGGCGCGTGCCCTCGGCCGCGAGAGCGCGCGAGCGCGCGATCTCGGCCGAGCGCTCGGCCT
>JBOGTE010000140.1:0-5877 GCA_050692015.1 Candidatus Limnocylindria bacterium | reverse complement strand
CACCGCCGACTGGGTCCTGGACATCGGTCCCGGCGCAGGCGAGCACGGCGGCCGCGTGGTCGCGGAGGGCCCGCTCGAGGACATCCTGGCCGAGCCTGCCTCCATCACCGGCGCCTACCTCGCGGGCCGGCGCAGGATCCCGCTCCCGCCGGTGCGCCGCACCGCCCGGCGCGAGGCGCTCGTCGTGCGCGGTGCGCGCGAGCACAACCTCAAGGACCTGGACGTCCGCATCCCGCTCGGGGTCTTCGTCGCGATCACGGGCGTGTCCGGCAGCGGCAAGAGCACGCTGGTCAACGAGATCCTCTACCGGCGGCTGGCGCAGGTCCTCTACCGCGCCAAGGACCGCCCCGGCCAGCACACCAAGGTCGAGGGCATCCAGCACGTGGACAAGGTCATCGACATCGACCAGTCGCCCATCGGCCGGACGCCCCGCTCCAATCCCGCCACCTACACCGGCCTCTTCACGCCCATCCGCGACCTCTTCGCGCAGGTCCCGGAGGCGCGACTGCGCGGCTACACGCCGGGGCGCTTCTCCTTCAACGTGAAGGGCGGCCGCTGCGAGGCCTGCCAGGGCGACGGGGTCATCAAGATCGAGATGCAGTTCCTGCCCGACGTCTACGTGCACTGCGAGGTCTGCAAGGGGAAGCGATACAACCGCGAGACCCTCGAGATCCACTACAAGTCGAAGAGCATCGCCGACGTCCTGGACATGACCGTCGAGGACGCCCACGGCTTCTTCGCGAACGTGCCCGCGGTCGAGGGGAAGCTGCGGACCCTCAACGACGTCGGCCTCGGCTACATCCACCTGGGGCAGTCGGCCACCACGCTCTCGGGCGGCGAGGCCCAGCGCGTCAAGCTCAGTACCGAGCTGTCGCGGCGCGCGACGGGCCGGACCCTCTACATCCTCGACGAGCCCACCACGGGGCTGCACTTCGCCGACGTGGAGCGGCTGCTCGAGGTGCTCCACCGACTGGTGGACGCCGGGAACACGGTGATCGTCATCGAGCACAACCTGGACGTCGTGAAGACCGCCGACCACGTGATCGACCTAGGCCCGGAGGGCGGCAAGGCCGGCGGCGAGGTGATCGCCGAGGGCACGCCCGAGGAGATCGCGAAGGTGCGCCGCTCGTTCACCGGCCGGTTCCTGCGCGAACTGCTGACCGAAGGCCGCCTCTCCGGCGTGCGCCGCGACCTCGCCGGGGTCGCCAGCTGAACCCGGTAGACCTCCTCATCGTCGCGATCGTCGTGCTCGCGGTCGTGGGCGGGATCCGCTCGGGCTTCATCGCGACGCTCTACGGCCTGGTGAGCTGGCTCGTCGCGCTGCTCCTGGCGTTCGCGCTCCTCGGCGCGGCCGCGGGCGTGGTGATCGACCTCACCGGCATGCCCGCGCCGGCGGCACGGGCGGTCGGGTTCATCCTCGTGCTCCTCGCGATCGAGGGGGTCTTCGCCGTCGCCGCGCGCTTCCTCCTCGCGCCCCTCATCGCGTCCGTGCACGCAACGCGGGCCGGCGCCTACGCCGACCGGGCGCTGGGCGTGGTCCCCTCGGTGCTGCGCGCGCTGGTCGTGACGGCCATCGGCCTCGCCGCCCTGCTGGTGCTGCCGGTAGGCAACGACGTGCGCGGCGCGATCGACGGCTCACGCCTGGGGCGGGCCCTCGTCTCGGAGGTCGCCGCCGTCCAGCCGTACCTGGGGGAGCTCCTGGGGAGCGAGGCCGGCGCGCTCTTCGTCACCCGGATCGACGCCGACCAGAGCCAGCAGCTCGACCTGCCGGACGACCTCGACCTCGAGCCGGACCCGCAGGCCGAGGCGCAGATGCTCCAGCTGGTGAACGAGGAGCGCGCCGCGATCGGGCTGCGGCCCCTCGCGCTCGACCCGAGGCTCGTCCCGGTCGGCCGCGCGCATTCGGAGGAGATGTTCCGCCTCGGCTACTTCGGGCACACCTCGCCGGTCACCGGCAGCCCTTTCGACCGCATCGACGCGGCGGGGATCGAGTACTCGCGCGCCGGGGAGAACCTGGCGTACGCGCACTCCGTCGCCGTCGCGCACCGGGGGCTCATGGAGAGCCCCGGGCACCGCGAGAACATCCTGCGGCCCGAGTTCACGCGGATCGGCATCGGCGTGATCTCGGCGGGTCCGTACGGCCGGATGTTCACGCAGCTGTTCCTGACGCCTCCATAGGGCCGCGCAGCGGGTCCGGCACGTGGACCGACCCTGAACCGCCGGAGGGCGGCGGCGGTACCGGTCGGCGCTAGGACTTCGGTAAAGAGGGTGGGTACGGGCCGAGTGAGACGGCAGGCCATGACTAGACTCGCTGCATGACCGCCCTCCGTCCGTGGCTCTTCGTCTTCGCGGTCGCCTTCATGCTCGGCTTCGTCGTCATCGCCCTGGGCTCGGGGATCATCGATGAGAAGGCCATCTTCGGGACGCGGGAGTCGGCGGACGCGCGCCGTTACATGATCAGCCTGCTCGAGAACGAGCCGCACACGCTGATCGCGCTGACCCCGCGGACCGGCGTGGTGCACCGCGCGATGCAGTTCGCGCAGGCCGAGGGCGCGCAGGGGCAGATCTCGGTCACCTCGCTCACGTATCTGGGCGGTCGCAATGCGGGCGCCCTCAGCGTGCACTCGTACGCCCTGGAGATGCGCACGTCGGACGGGCAGCGGCAGTTCTTCCCGCTGGCGCTGACGCTCGTCGAGGGCAAGGTCATCCGCCGTGAATAGGGGCAACGCGTTCCTGGGAGGGTTCGTGTTCGCGATCGGGCTCACCGCCGGCGCGCTCGCGGCCCAGGTGGCCAACCCGCCGCCGCCGGAGAGCCCCTGGCAGTCGCTCCCGCCGGTGCCGGAGCCGGCGGCGGCGTCCCAGGTCGCGGCCATGCTCGTGGCCGACGACCCGCAGGGGCTGGCGCGGACCCTGGGCCTCGAGCTCCTCCAGCGGCTGGCCCAGTCCATCGAGCCCCTCCAGGACGTGGACGAGGTCTCTTTCACGGGTGCCACCGAACGGGGAGGGGATATCCTTTCGAGTTACGTCGCGGGCGGACGTGACAATACCGGGCAGCGCTTCATCGTCGGGGTCGTCTTCCGGGTCCGAGATGGGAAAGTGATCGGTGTGAATTGAGCCAGAGCGTCGCTCCCGTCCCGAGCGCCGCCCCCGCCCCACCTGCCGCTCCTGCCCCACCTGCCGCTCCTGCCCCAAGCGCCGCTCCTGCCCCAAGCGCCGCTCCCGTACCAAGCGCCGCTCCCGTCCCGCAGGGGGACGCCCCGGTGGACACGATGCTCGGTCACGGCACCTACATGTGGGAGCGGAACCGGCGCCGCCTGCTGATCCTCCTCCTCATCCTGACCGGCGCGATCGTCCTGTTCGGGGTCCGCGGGCTCATCGAGGGTGTCATCGGGCTCATCGGGTCCGCGCCCGGCATGCTGGTCCTGCTCCTCTTCTACGCGTTCGCCATGATCGCCCAGTTCGGCGTCCTCATGTGGTTCCTGTCCAGGCCGCGGCAGTACACCGTGACGCCGGACAGTCCGCAGATCGGCCTCTCCTTCGACAACTACCGCGGCCAGCCGGACCTGCTCGACCACGCCAGGAGCACCGTCCGCATCCTGACCGGGATCCAGAAGTTCCGCGAGATGGGCGGGGACATCCCGCGCGGGATGCTGCTCGCCGGCGCGCCCGGCACCGGCAAGAGCTTCCTGGCCGGCATCATGGCCGCCGAGGCGAACCTCCCGTTCATCTACGTAGACGCCAGCTCTCTGACGAGCATGTGGTTCGGCATGGACGCGCTCATCGTCGTCTCGCTGTTCCGCAAGGCGCGTGGCCTGGCGCGCAAGTACGCCAAGCCCGGCGAGCCCGGCGCCTGCATCCTCTTCCTGGACGAGCTCGACTCGATCGGGCAGTCCCGTGGCGGCGTGCAGGGCGGCCAGCAGCAGGGCGGCATGGGGCCGATGGGCATGATGGGCATGCGCGGATTCGCGCTCAACACGATGCTCAACCAGATGGACTCGCTGGGGCAGCACGTCGAGGACCGCGCGAAGTACAAGTTCCTCCGCTGGCTCGGCGTGGTGCGCGGCCCGGTCCCGGCGAAGCCCGCGGTCTTCGTGATCGGCGCGACCAACCGTCCCGACGTCCTGGACGCCGCGCTCACCCGGCCCGGCCGTCTCGACCGCAAGCTGAACGTGTACGTACCCGACGGGCAGGGCCGCCACGACATCATCGAGTACTACCTCGGCCTGAAGGCGCACGACCCCGGCATGGACATGGAGCTGCTCGTCGCGGACTCGGTGGGCTGGACGCCCGTCGAGATCAAGACGATCATCAACGAGGCGCTCATCATCGCCCACGACAACGGCCGCGACTTCCTCAACTACCGCGACTGGCTGGCCGCCCGCGACATGCGCCAGCTCGGGCTGAAGCAGCCCATCACGCGCATGAGCCTCGAGGACAAGCGCCTCATCGCGTACCACGAGGCCGGCCACGCCGTCGTCGCGCACTACGTGCGCGCCGAGCACCGCATCCTCAAGGCGTCGATCATCCGAATGGGCGACGCGCTCGGCGTGGTGCAGCGCTCCGAGAAGGAGGAGCGGTACACGCGCCAGGCGCGCGAGATCGAGGCCGACATCATGATCGCCGTCGGCTCCCGCGCCGTCGAGGAGGAGTTCTTCCAGACCAAGATGACCGGCGCCGACTCCGACATGCAGACGGCCACCTACCTGGCGATGGCGTACTGCGGCCAGCACGGCATGGGCCCCAGCCTGCTCGCGGTGCAGCCCAACGCGATGGGCGGGATCCCGGAGCCGCTGCTCCGGACGGCGGACAAGATGCTGGAGCTGCTCTACGAGGAGACCAAGCGGCTGGTCCGCGAGAAGGCCCACGCGGTGCACGCGGTCGCCAACGGGCTCCTCGAGCACCAGGAGCTCATCGGCGAGGAGCTCGACCAGATCTACGCCACGGTGGAAGAGGAGCACCCCGAGATGAAGGCGCCGTTCGTGCGCAAGCCGCTGGACCTGCCGAAGCCGTTCGACGAGCGCTGGCGCAAGGGGGACGCGCTGCCCGTACCGGCGGAGATCGCCGCGACCGGGGGTCCGCTGAAGCCGGCCTAGCGGCCCAGGCTCTCCGCGATCACCTCGGCGATCGCTGCATCCCGCGTGCTCCACTCGCCCAGTCGGCCGGTACGTCGATGAAGTCGGGGCCGAGATCGCCCGTCGATGAGCAGCCGAGGAGCTTGAGGGTGCGGACGATCTCGCTGCGCAGGATCTCGATCGCGCGCGAGACACCCGGCCCGCCGCCTGCCGCGAGCCCGTAGGCATAGGCCCGGCCGACCAGCACGGCCCTGGCGCCGAGGCAGAGCGCCTTCACGACGTCGCTCCCGCGGCGGATGCCGCCGTCCAGCAGGACCTCGATCCGCCCGTCCGCCGCGGCCACGACCTCGGGAAGGACGCGCAGGGTGGCCGGGACGCCATCCAGCTGGCGCCCGCCGTGGTTGGACACGACGACCGCGTCGGCCCCCGCCTCCATCGCGCGCCGTGTGTCCTCGCCGGTGAGGACGCCCTTCACCGCGATCGGCCCGTCCCAGGCCGCGCGGATCCACCGCAGGTCGTCCCAGGCGACGGCCGAGCTCTCGAGCACGGCACCGACGTCCGCGTAGCGCATCGGCCCGTCGGCGAGGACCACGTTCGGGAAGCGCATCAAGCCTCCGTCGCGCAGGAAGCCCACGAGCCAGCGCGGACGCGCCAGGAACTGGAACGCGTGCGGCATCTTCGCGAAGAGGTCGCTCCCGACGAGCTCGACCACGCCGTTACGGAGGTCGCGCTCCCGCAGCCCGGAGACGGCGGTGTCGATCGTGACCAGCAGGGCGGAGTACCCCGCGGCCCGCGCGCGGGCGAT
>JBOGTE010000139.1:0-5919 GCA_050692015.1 Candidatus Limnocylindria bacterium | reverse complement strand
ACCGGCGAGGTAGCGGTCGTGGACTGCGGCGCCGATGTCCTCGTCCGTGGCGACAGCCTGGCCGGCTTCGGCGAGGGCGACAGCGTGCGCTTCACCGTCGCCGAAGAGGGCAAGGCCTACCTCATCCCGACACGCTAGCGAGGACGAGAGACCGAGCTTGCTCGGTCGTGAGGACGAGCGACGCGTGTACGAGCGAAGCGACTACAAGGTAGGCGCCAGCTTCCGGAGCTCCTCCTCGATCTCGGCCGGGTCGGGGACCTCGCGCAGCGTGTGCACGTCGATGTACCGCACCACGCCCTCGGCATCGACGATGAACACGCTCCGCTCCGGGCGCCCGATCTCCTCGTTCAGCACGCCGTAGGCGCGCGCGGCCGCGCCGTGCGGCCAGAAGTCCGAGCAGAGCGGGAAGTCGAGGCCGCCCAGGTCCTTGTCCCACGCCTTGAGCGTGTACACCGAGTCGCACGAGCTGCCCACGACCTGGACACCCTCACCGGCCAGCTTGCGCTGGAGCTCACTGAGCGCCGGTGCCTCGCTGTTTCAGGTGTTGCTGAACGCCCAGGCGAAGAACGCGATGACCACGCGCTTGCCCCGAAGCTCCGCCAGCGAGATCTCGCGGCCGTCGTGGGCGCGCAGCGTGAACGCGGGAGCGGGGTCCCCGACGCGCAGGGTTGGCGTCTGGGTGGCCAGCTTCGTGCGTCCGGTCGGAGGCATCGCGGCTAGAGTACGTGCGTGCCTGCCGACCTGACGAATCGCCGTATCGAAGCGGATCGCCTGGACTTCCTGGGATACAAGGTCCGCTGCCCCTTCGACGGTACCGAGGTCGGGCCTCGCTTCGTGACGCGGGAGCATCTCGACGTCCCGCCGGCGCCGCCCTATGCCGCGACGGTCCGCTGCCCCACGGACCGCGAGCTGTTCGAGGTCATCTTCAGCGTCTGACTGCGCGCGAGGTAGCGCCGCCCGCCCGCGGCGCTCCATCGCTCAAAGAAGGGTCGTTACTTCTTCTTCTTGCCGCCCTTCTTCTTCGCTGTCTTCTTGGCAGCCTTCTTCTTCGCCGGCATCAGGATCACCTCCCTCCTTTCCAAGACTGGTCCGACGGCCCCGTCAGAACAGTCGGCGCTGACGCCCGGCCAGGCCGGAGGCCTGTCCGGAGCGGGTCAGCCACTCCTCGAATTCGCGGCGGGGTATCCGCCAGACCCGACCGACCCTCACCGCGGGGATCCGCGTGGGGTCCGCGTCATCCATCGCGCCGAGACGGCGCAAGATGGTCGTAGGGTGAACGCGCAGGCGCCGGGCGACCTCGTCCGTCGTGAGGTAGTCAGGGTCGGTGGGCCCTGCGCTAACTGCACTGGCTGCGGAGCGTGCTCGTGACTGCGGCACCTGCGTACACACAGTCTGCCTGCACCTGTCAAGTCCGCCCCCGGGAGACGCCCTCCTCCACGTCGTGAGAGGCTGACCGCGTCATGCCCGAGACGGTCGGCGACCGCCTGGTCCGCGGCGACAAGGGGAAGTGGCTGGACGCCATGGCGGCGCCCTTCGGCGCCGTGGTCGGCGGCTTCTACCGCCTTCCCGGCACGAGGTGGCTCAAGAACATCCTCCACGGGACCTGGCCGCTGCGGCATCCGCTGCACCCGGCTCTCACGGACGTGGCGGTGGGCGGCTACACGGTCCTCGCCGTCCTCGACGTGCTGTTCATCGCCCAGCGCGATGCGGCGGTCGCCGAGGTCGCGACGACGGTGCTCCTCGTCTCACTCCTGTTCTCGCTCGGCGCCGTCCTGAGCGGCCTCACCGACTGGAACGAGACACACGGCAACGAGCGCCGCCTCGGGATCCTGCACGGCGTGCTCATGACGCTGATCAGCGTCGCGTACGTTGGCTCCCTCGTGATGCGGTCCGCGGGCGGTCCGCCGCCCGACGGCGCCGTCTTCCTGGCGCTCGGCGCGTGGGTGGCGCTCGTCGTGGCCGCGCACCTCGGCGGGGAGATGACGTACGGCTTCGGCACGGGCGTGGGCCGCCACGCGTGGGCGACCATCCCGGGCAAGTGGCAGAGCCTGGGCGTGCCGGCCGCGTCGCTCCAGGACCGCGCTCCCGTCCGCGCGAAGCTGTCCAACGGCTTCGCGGTGATGGTGACGCGCGTCAATGGCGACCTCCTGGCGATGGCCGCGGTGTGCACGCACGCCGGCGGTCCGCTCGACAAAGGGACCTTCGTCGGGAGCGACCGGCGCGACATCCGGTGCCCCTGGCACCAGTCCGTCTTCTCGCTGCGAACGGGTGCCGCGCTGCACGGCCCGGCCACCATGGACGAGCCGACGTTCGAGACGCGCGTCGCGGACGGGACCGTAGAAGTGCGGGTGCGCGGCCCGCGCTCCGAGGCCGTTTCGGCCTAGGTGGCCGCCCGGCGCACCACCTGCCGGCTTCGCCGGCGGGTCACACCTCCGATCCGCTGCCGGACCGCCTCGTTACCCAAGACCGCGGCTTCACGCTTCAGCAAGCGAAGGCCGCGGCGGAGCAGGGCCCGATTCGCGGGGTCGTTCAACCAGCGCGACGCGCCACTGGGATGAGGCAGCGGGATGAGCGTCATGGTCCAGGGCGCGGCGGGATCTCCTCGCCCCGGTCCGGCGTTCTGCGGAGCACGCTCGATGTGGCGCGACCTTCCCACTGCGTCGTCCAGCGCCACGCGGCCCCAGAACCGCTCGATGGCGAGCTGGCCGAGGAGGACCAGGACCGCCGGGCGCACGAGGTCGATCTCGCGCTCGAGGAACGGCGCGCATAGCGCGATCTCGGCGGGTGAAGGCCGGCGGTCGCCCGCGCCACTGGCAGCCCTGCCCGGGAAGCACTTGGTGACAGCGGTCCGGTAGGGCAGCTCATCCTTCGAGATGCCCGCCTCCGCGAGCCACGCGCGCAGCGTCACCCCGGATCGTCCGCTGAACGGGTGGTTGACCTCGAGCTCCACGATCCCCGGCGCCTGGCCGACGATCATGATCCGGTCGGTCGCCTTCCCCTCGACGATCGGCTGCGCGCGCTCGATGTGGCCCGCGGCGACGCACCGCGTGCAGTCGCGGATCTCCGCGTGCAACCGACCGAGGGCATCCACTTGGATCAGGCTAAAATGATCCCTCGCGAACGGGGTGTGGCCTAGTCCGGTCCAAGGCTCCAGTCTGGGGGACTGGCGATCGTCGGTTCAAATCCGACCACCCCGACCGTAACCTTCTAGTTTACGAGTGCGAACGTGCCGCACCCTCCGCCGGCAAGCCTAGGAACTCCCGCGTGAACCCGTAGAGCTTCTCGCGGTCCTCTTTGCGCACCGGCTGCAGGCCGTAGTGGTTGATCACGCGTATCTGCGCCTGAGTCCACTCGCCCCAGCACTCCGCGCAGATCTGGCGCTCGATCTCGTCCCCGAGAGGCCCGGGCAGCACCCGTCCGGCGCCCTCGCGCGTCAGGCCGCAGCGCACGCAGGTGAGGTCGGCCATGAGCCCATGGTACGGGCGATGCAGTCACATCCCGCGTGATCATGCGATACGAGGACGGGGTCCAGACCGACGAGGTGCGCCGAGCCGCGGTGGAGCGCGCCGCGACCCGCATCGCCGAGGCCAACGTGGAGCGCGGCGACGACTTCCAGGACATCGCCATGGCGGAGATCTTGCTGGCGCTCGACGCCTTCCGGCATCCCGTCCACGACCGCCAGCCCGGGATCGAGCCGGACCCGACCGCGTTCGAGGGCGATCTGCCCGCCACCGGCGAGGACCCGCTCCTCGACGCGCTGCGTGAGCTGGCCCGCGAGGTGGATGGCGCTCCCGAGACGGTCAAGCCCCTGTGCGAGCGCGCCCTCGCGCTCGCGCGCGAACGGAGCTAGGGCGCCACGACCGAACCCGGTACCAGGACCCGGCGCAGCATCGTGCCGCTGGCGGCGTCCCAGGTCCGCACGGAGCCGTCGGCATCCACGCAGACGCTCATCGTCTGAACGGGACCCTCCGGCTGAAGGCGGAGTGGAAGCTCGCGGAGCGTCGCGCCGGCCGGGCAACGGCGCCCGGCCACGGACAGCCGGAGCGCGCCGGTCCGGTCAAAGACTCGGATGTCGCCGCGGGTCGAGGTGGCCGGTGACGGGACGGGCGCGGTGACCGGCGACGGCGCGGGCGCGGGCGTCCGCGCGCGGTCCCCGAGGATCACGTCCGCCGGCGAGTCACCGGGGACCGGCGTGGCGAAGGGGCTCTCGAACAGGCGCGTGATCGCGGTCGGCTGCGCGAAGATCGCGACCGCCACGATGATCACCACCGGGATCAGCAGCAGCTCCTCGGGCGAGACATGCGCGAGCGCTCTACGGATCACCACTTCCATTGTGCGGCCGGCCGTTTCTCATGCGATGCTCGACGCATGAAGCAAAGGAACGTGACACCGCTCCCCCGCCCGCTCCTCCTGGCCCTGGCGGCGCTGCTACTCGCCTCGTGCGCGGCGGCCGAGCCCGAGGTGGACATCACCAAGGGCCAGATCCGCGCCGACCTTCGGGAGCACGCCATCACTCTCACCAGTAACGAGGTGCGGGCCGGAGAAGTGACGTTCGTGGTGCGGAACCGCGGGGGTCAGGCCCACGACCTGATCGTGATCAGGACGGACCTGGCGGCGGACGCGCTCCCCGTGGACGGGCAGACGCAGATGGCCAGCGAAGAGGGCCGCGCCGGCGGCATCGAGCTGGTGAGCCCTGGCCGAAGCGCCAACCTGAGGCTCACTCTCGAGCCGGGCCACTATGTCCTCATCTGCAACGTCCCGACCCACTACGGGCTCGGCATGCACACCGAACTCGAGGTCCGATAGCGGCGCTGAGCGGCTTCGCTCGAAGCGCCCGTCCCCTCGGCCGCGCGTCGCGTTAGCGCGCGCTGCCGATCAAAAGCGGGGCGCCCACCACTTCTGGACGAGCATCACGACGCCGAAGCCGAGGGCGAAGAGCAGCACGAACACGATCCCGATCGACGCTTCGTCCAGCGGGTTGTGCGAGGAGCTGGCCATGAAATACAGCATCGGGAAGGAGAGCGCGGTGTTCGTGCGCGACGCGTAGAGCGCGTTGCGGCCCCAGAGCGGGTCGGGAGTACCCGCCGTGCGGGCGGCCTGGATGATCCGCTTCTGGTTGGGCCAGATGATCCCCCAGACGTTCAGCATCATGATCACGCCCAGGACCATCCCGGAGAAGATCGTCTTGGCGCTGTCGGTCGTGAAGAAGTCGCCGCCCGACCAGTACAGCCCGTAGATCAGGATGAACCCGGCCACGACCGTGACCCAGGCGGAGTGGCGGAACCAGGCGAGGGCACGGGGCAGGAGCGTGGTGACGACGTGGGGCCGCGCGCTCGCGTCAAGGGTCGCCATGCTTCGCACGTTCACGAAGTTGAAGAAGTAGAGCAGGCCGATCCAGGTGATACCGGCCACGAAGTGGATCCAGCGCGTGACGATGAGGACCTCAGGAGACATGACTTTTCCTCCTAGCTCGGTTGCGCGCGCATGCTAGGACAGCACGCCAGCGCGCGCCGTCAGGGCGCGACGACGACGTCCGGCATCACGAGGTCGTACCCGACCTCCCCCTCGATGACGAGCTCGCGGTCCACCACGCTGAGGAGCTCGCCGGCCCGCGGGGCGAAGACGTCCACCGTGTACGTGCCCGGGAGCACGGCCACGCTGTAGCGGCCGTGGATGTCGGTGACCCCGAAGAAGCGCGGGCCGCTCGCGTCGTTGACGTTCACCGTCGCCGCCTCCACGGGCGCGCCGCGGGCGTTCCGCACCGTTCCGTGCAGCCGCACGCCCACGGGGAGCGCGATGTCGATCCGCCGGTCCGCGCGCACCGGGATGCGCTCGGCCTTCGTCCAGTCGGGCACCGGGCCGGGCCAGTACCCGCCCACGACCTCGCTGGCGCCCGGCGGCACGACGCTGAACAGGTAG
>JBOGTE010000138.1:0-5950 GCA_050692015.1 Candidatus Limnocylindria bacterium | reverse complement strand
GGCTTGGCCCCCGCGACAAAGGCCACCCTCGAGGGTGCGAATGGGGCCGGAGGCCCCATGAGCACCCTTAGCGTCGTCGGGAAGCGGCTGCCGAAGGTCAACGTGTGGGGGCACCTGACGGGGACGGCAAAGTACGCCGACGACATCTTCCTCCCGCGGATGCTCTACGGGCGGCTACTGCGCTCCACGCAGGCACACGCGCTGATCAAGCGCATCGATGTCAGCCGCGCGCTCGCGCATCCGGGCGTCGTCGCCGTCTGCACCGGCGAGGACATGCCGGAGCTCATGGGGATCATGCCCTCCACGCAGGACGAGACGGCGCTGGCGGTCGGCAAGGTCCGCTACGTCGGCGAGCCGGTCGCCGCCGTCGCCGCGGTGGACGAGGACGCCGCGTTCGACGCCCTCGCCCTGATCGACGTCGCGTACGAGCCGCTGGAGCCGATCCTCACCATCGAGGAGGCGCTCCGGCGCGAGGACGTCAGGATCCACGAGGCCTCGGGGCGCCTGGCCAACGTGTTCAAGGAGGTACACCTCGAGTTCGGTGACGTCGCGGGCGGCTTCGCCGAGGCCGACCACACCCGTGACGACTGGTACTTCTTCGAGGGCACGAACCACGCGCCGATCGAGACGCACTCCGCCGTCGCGTCGTACGACGGCGACGGCAAGCTGACGCTGTGGACCTGCACGCAGGTCCCCCACTACCTCCACCGGGAGCTCGAGAAGGTCCTGGGGCTGCCGAGGTCGCGGATCCGCGTCATCGCCACGCCCAACGGCGGGGCCTTCGGCGGGAAGAGCGACCCCTTCGCCCACGAGTTCGCCGCCTGCCTTCTGTCGCTGCGGACGAAGCGCCCGGTCAAGTTCACCCTCGACCGCGAGGAGGTCTTCTACGCGCACCGCGGGCGCCACCCGGTCCTGATGCGCCTCCGCACCGGGGTGAAGAAGGACGGCGAGATCACCGCGGCGCACTTCCAGAGCTACCTCGACGGCGGCGCCTACGCCTCGTACGGGATCGCCACGACCTACTACACCGGCGCGCTCATGACGGTGACGTACCGGATCCCGGCATACAAGTTCGACGGCGTCCGCGTGTACACGAACAAGCCGCCCTGCGGACCCAAGCGCGGGCACGGCACGACGCAGCCGCGCTTCGCCCTCGAGTGCCAGCTCGACGCGATCGCGAACGACCTCGGCCTCGACCCCATCTCCTACCGCAAGCGGATCCTCCAGCCGCCGAACAGCCGGACGGTGAACGAGCTGCGCATCACCACCATGGGCTTGGGCCAGTGCCTGGACGAGCTCCAGCGCGAGACGCGCTTCAGCGAACGCCATGGCCAGCTCCCGCGCGGGAAAGGCGTGGGCGTCGCGGGCAGCGCGTACATCTCGGGCGCGGGGCTGCCCATCTACTGGAACGAGATGCCGCACTCCGGCGCGTCGGTGAAGATCGACCGCGGCGGCGGCGTGACGGTCTTCTGCGGCACCGCGGAGATCGGGCAGGGCTCCGACATGGTGCTGGCGACGGTCGCCGCCGAGGTGCTGGGCGTGCTGCCGGAGGACGTGCACGTCGTCTCCGGCGACACCTCGCTCGCGCCCGTGGATCTGGGCTCGTACTCGAGCCGCGTCACCTTCATGGCCGGGAACGCGGTGCGCGAGGCGGCGGGCAAGCTCCGCGAGCAGATCTCGGGGGCCGCCGCGGCGAAGCTCGGGGTGCCGCAAGAGCGAGTGGCCCTCGCTCACCGGAAGGTGTACGACCTCGCGGATCCGGGGAAGAGCCTGCCCTTCGCCGAGGCCGCGGTGCTGGCGGAGTCGAAGCACGGGACGCTCGTCTCGGTCGGGTCGTACAAGCCGCCACCCGGGATCCGGGGCGAGTACAAGGGCGCCGGCGTGGGCCCCAGCCCCGCGTACTCGTACCAGGCCGCCGTCGCCGAGGTGAGCGTGGACCTCGAGACCGGGGTCGTGACCGTGGACCGCATCACCACCGCGCACGACTGCGGGCGGGCGATCAACCCGCCGAGCGTCGAGGGGCAGATCGAGGGATCGGCCTACATGGGCTACGGCGAGGCCGTGGCCGAGGAGCAGGTGTTCCGCGGCGGGCTGCACAAGAAGCCCTCGCTGCTGGAGTACAAGCTGCCGACCTCGCTCGACACGCCGGAGCTGCGCGCGATCATTGTCGAGACCATCGACGCGGAGGGACCCTTCGGCGCGAAGGAGGCGGGCGAGGGCCCGCTCAACCCGGTGATCCCGGCCATCGCCAACGCCGTGTACGACGCGATCGGCGTGCGCTTCGACGAGACGCCCATCACCGCGGCCAAGGTGCTGGACGCGCTGCAGAAGCAGAAGCACCGGGTCGGCCCCGACGGCCTCGGCTCGCGCGGCGATGGCGCGCGAGCTGGGCTGCGCCGCCTTGGGGCGACGACCGCCGACCGAGAGCGCAAGCGCACCAGCCAGGGCGCCGCGGTCAGCGTCGCCGACCCGGACCCCGACCCCGAGCCCGGCACGCCCCCGGTCGGGAGCCGCTAGTGCTCCGCCTGCCGCGGTTCCGCATGGAGATCCCGGGCACCATCGACGAGGCGGCGCGCCTGCTGCGGGAGCTCGGCGCGCAGGAGCAGGACCCGGGCGAGGTCGGGACGCCGGCGCTGCGGGTGATGATGGTCGCCGGCGGCACGGACCTCTACCCGAACATGAAGCGCCGCCAGTTCACCCCGGAGGTGCTGGTCTCGCTGCGCCGTGCGGCGGACCGGACGATCGGGACCACCGCCACCGCGTCGCCCGCGGGCACGTTCCGTATCGGCGCGGGCGCGACGCTGACGCGGATCGCGGATCATCCGACGGTGCGCGCGCGCTACGCCGCGCTCGCGGTCGCGGCCGGGCTCGTGAGCACGCCGCAGCTGCGGAACATGGGGACGATCGGCGGGAACATCTGCCTCGACACGCGCTGCAACTGGTACAACGAGTCTCTCTTCTGGCGGACGGCCGAGGGCTTCTGCATGAAGACCCACCCGGACGTGGTGTGCCGCGTCGCGACCTCCAGCCCCCGCTGCCTGGCGGTGGCGAGCGCGGACACCGTGCCCGCTCTCATGGCGCTAGGCGCGCGGGTCCACATTGAGAGCGCGGCCGGCCAGCGCGTCGCCGACGTCGCCGACCTCTATCAGGAGGACGGCATCCGCCACCTCACCCTGCGCCGCGACGAGATCGTTAGCGAGGTCGTGCTCCCACCGGCCGAGGGCTGGCGTAGCACCTACCTCAAGGCACGCGACCGGAGCTCCTTCGACTTCCCCATCGTGGGCCTGGCTGCCGCCGTGCGCATGGACGGCGCGGTCGTGGCCGACGCACGCCTCGCGGTGACCGCGGTCGCCTCGCGGCCCGTGCTGGTCGATGCGGCGCGCGCGGCGCTGGTCGGATCTCGCCTGGACGACGAGGCCATCGCCGCCGCCGCCGAGGCCGCGTTCAAGGCCGCGCGCCCGATGGACAACACTTCGAGCACCATCGCCCAGCGCAAGCGCACCGTCTCGGTGTTCGCGACACGTGCGCTCACTGCTCTTCGGACCGATGAGAGCAGAGCCGTCTAGGACCCTTTTGCAGGGATCTGGCATCCGCGCAGTGTTTTCCTGCCAGTCGGCAGTGTTTTGCTGCATCTGTGCCTGGTCCCCGTCAACATGCACCCACTCCTCGGAGGGGGCATCTGAGCTCCCAGCGCCCTCAAAGGAATGAAGGGCGCGGTCGCGATCGTGCCCGCGGCCGGCGCGGCGGAGCGCTTCGGGAGCGCCAAGATGCTGGCCAGCATCGGCGGCGACAAGCTGCTGGAGCGGACCATCCGCTCGCTACTGGACGGCGGAGTGGACCGGGTGGTGGTCGTCCTGGGCCCCGACGCCAGCGACATCCGGAACGGCGTACCGGCCCTCGACGCCAGGGGCGTCCGCGTCGCGACCAACCGGCGGCCGGAGCGCGGGATGCTCTCCTCCATCCAGGCGGGGCTGCGGGACACGAAGGGCGACCCGATCCTGGTGCTGCCGGGCGACATGCCCTACGTCGAGCCCGCGACCGTCTCGGCGCTGCTGCGCGAGCAGGCCCAGCGCGGCGGCATCCTTTCGCCCCGCTTCGACGGCAAGCGCGGACACCCCGTCGTGATGCCGGGCTCGCTCCGAGACGAGATCCTGGACGCGGTGGACGGCGCGACGCTCCACGACGTCCTTCGCGCGCATGCGAGCGAGCGGGTAGATCTCGAGGTCTACGACCGCGGGGTGGTCCGCGATGTCGATCGCCCGTCCGACCTCGAAGAGAAGGCGCCCTAAGAGAAGGCGCTACTCCCCGATCTCGTTGACGTCCTGCGGATGCGGCGGCTTGTTCTCGGGCCGGTCGCTGGGTGCCGCGCTCGACCGGCGGCGTCCAGCTGTCAGGCCCTCCTCGCGCTCGACCTCGCGCTCCCCCTCCATCCGCTCCGCCTTCTCCGTCTCGGTGTCGCCAGGCTCGGGCATCGGTATGGCCGCGCTGCGCGCCACCTCCTCGTCCGTGCGCTTGCTCTCCACGTTGTCCGGTCGCTTCATGGCGCCACCTCCACACCGCGCTCCGCGCAGAGGGCGTGCCAAGGCTCACATCGAGCGGGTCCGGAGCGTTGTAGAAGGCGAGGAACATCCGGGAGGAGCTCGTGGACCTCGCTCTGGCTCTCGCTTTCATCGGCCTGTACCCGCGACACGGCTGGCGCCATCTAGCGTGGAGGGGGTGATCGCGCCCGCGAGGACGTTCGGCGAGCTCCTGGAGCGGCACGAGCGCGAGATCTTCGCGTACGCGCTGCGCCTCACCGGCCGGCGCGAGGACGCGGACGACCTCTACCAGGAGACGTTCCTGGCGGCGTTCCGGGGCTGGCCACCGCCGCGCCGCGACCACGAGCGCGCCTGGCTCTACCGGATCGCCACGAACAAGGCCATCGACCGCGAGCGTCGCCGGCGGCCCACGGTCTCGGTCGAGGACCTGCGGCTCGCCGCTCCGGACCGGGACGGCGTCACGCTCATCGATCTCGGGAACGCGATCAAGGGGCTGCCGGCAGGACAGCGCGCGGCGTTCGTCATGCGGACGGTCGAGGGCCGTCCGTACCGCGAGGTCGCCCTCGCGCTCGAGTGCAGCGAGGAGGCGGCGCGCACACGCGTGTCTGAAGCGACGAAGAAGGTGAGGGCAGCGCTGCGATGAACGCACCATCCAAGGACCACGCGGACCTGGTCGCCGAGTCTCGCGAGCGGCTGCTCCAGCGCGCCAAGCGCGAGGATCTGGTGACCGTCGGCTACAGCGTGCTCGACTCGCCCCTGGGCCCGCTCTGGGCCGCGGTCGGTCCGCGCGGCGTCGCCACCATCTCGTACGGCGGCGCGCCGGACGCGCGCGAGCTGCGACGGCTGGTCGCGGTCTTCGGGCCGGGGATCGTCCCGGACCGGCGCGCCACTGACGAGCTGGAGCGCGAGCTGGACCAGTACTTCGAAGGAAAGCGCCGAGAGTTCGCCGTCGCCTTCGACCTGACCGGTCTCACGCCCTTCTACCGCGCGATCCTGAGGGCGACGGCCAAGGTGCCTTACGGCAGGGTCACGACGTACGCGGCCGTGGCGCGCCGCGCCGGCAACGAGCGCGCCTCGCGGGCGGCGGGCGGCGCGCTCAGCTGGAACCCCATCCCCATCGTGGTCCCCTGCCACCGCGTGGTGGCGACGGACGGGTCGCTCAGCGGCTACGCCGGTGGCCTCGACGCGAAGCGCCGACTGCTGGCGCTGGAGCGCGGCGAGGCTCCCGAGGGAGGCTGGCCGTCGCAGCGGGGGCTGACGCGGGGGCGGCGAGCGAGCTAGAGGCCCGCGAGCCGAAGCAGGGCGCGGCGCACCAACTCGCGCGCGAGCGGGACCTTGTAGGCGTTGTCGCGCAGCGGCTGGGCGTCCGTGAGGACCGCATCCGCCGCGCGGGCCGCGAGACGATCGTCCAG
>JBOGTE010000137.1:0-5955 GCA_050692015.1 Candidatus Limnocylindria bacterium | reverse complement strand
GCCCGGCGGTCAGGCCGGGTCAGGCGGCCCCGGCGCGCCGGCCACCGCGCTCCGCGAGGTCACGGCGCAGGAGAAGGCCGCGCTCCAGGCCACGGCCGACCGCGTGCGCTCCAGCGCCGTGGTCGTGGGCGAGATCAAGGGGGGCGGCTTCGCGCCTGGCGGCTCGGGGTTCGTGTACAGCGCCGACGGCCTGGTCATGACCAACAGCCACGTGCTGGCCGAGATCGGCGGCACGCCCCAGGTGATGCTGGCCGACGGCCGCGTTCTGCCCGCCGAGCGGATCGGGCGCGTGACCAGCCTCCAGCCCGACGTCGCGGTGCTGCGCGTCCGCGGCAGCGGCCTGACCGTGGCCGAGACGGGCGACTCCAACAGCGTGCGCTTCGGCGATCCGCTAGTAGCGGTCGCGCACCCGCGCGGCTTCGGCTACTGGCTGGCCACCGCCGGCCAGGCCTACGGGCAGAAGGACGCCTCGGCCGGCGCCTCGATGGGCTTCGTCACCGAGCTGTACTCGAACGTGCCGAGCGGCCCCGGCGCGAGCGGCGGTCCGCTCTTCAACGCCAAGGGGCAGGTCATCGGGCTGCTCTTCGCCGGCAGCGGAGAGGGTGCGCCGGAAGTGATCGCGCCCTCGCCGCTCACGGTGATCCGCGACCCGCTCCAGTGGAGCGCGATCGCGGAGCGCCCGCGCACGACCGCGGTGGCGATCAACGACGCGCTGGGCGCGGCGCGCGAGATCGTGGCTCAGAGCGGCGACCTGCCCAGCTGGTCGCGCCCCTTCAGCATCCCCGAGCACCGCCTCCAGGGGGCGCAGCTGCAGGTCCTGTCCGCGGCCGAGATCACGAGCCTGCCGACGGACCTGGCCGGATCGATACAGCAGAGCCTCTCGGGCCCTCATCCCGATCTGCGCGTGGTCGAGGCGCGGCGCAACGCCGAGGGCTACCTGGTCACGTTCAGCGCGGCGCCGCCGGCGGGTGCCTTCGACTTCGTGCTGACCATGTTCGGCACCTTCAGCCACTCGCCTCAGGAGGTGGCCGGCTCGGTGCCGGACAAGGTGGTCGAGGCCGTGGCGGTGCCGGCCCCGGCTGCCGACGACGAGCGCGTCTTGGGCTTTGTACGACCGCTGCTGCCGGGCATCGTCCACATCGCGGGGCGCACCGGCGGCACCGTCGAGCAGGGCACCGGGTCGGTCATCACCGCGGACGGCTACATCCTCACCAACGCGCACGTGATCGACGACACGGCCAACACCTACGAGGTGACGCTCCACGACGGCCGGCGCTTCACGGCTCGGCGGGTGGGCATCGTGACCTCCCAGAAACCGGACGTGGGCGTGCTGAAGATCGACGCGACCGGCCTCCTGCCGCTGGCGGTCGGCGACCCCGCGGCGCTGCGGCCGGGCGCGCCGCTCTACCTGGTGGGACACCCCAAGGACCGCGGGTACTGGCGGCTCTCGACCGGGCCCTTCCAGGAGACCGACGGGAGCGAAGGCCACGCCGAGCTCCTGGCGTCGCTGAGCTTCGCCGGCGGGAACAGCGGCGGCGCCTTCCTGAACGAGCGCGGCGAGATGGTGGGCGTGTTCCACGGGACGCCGCCGACGTCGGCGGCGGCCATCCGCGCGTCGGCGCCCGAGGTCGTGTGGGGCTGGCACGAATTCGACCAGCTCTTCGGTGAGGGGAACGCGCGCGCCACGCTCGCGGCCGCGGCGGCCATCGACGTGGCCATGGCGCGCGCGCAGCAGATCATCCAGCGCCAGGGAGACGTGCCCTAGCGAGTGCCGCCTCGAGATCGTCGAAGTCGCCGACCGCGTTGCCGTCGAAGCGGTCCCACAGGTCATAGCCGGTCAACACTGGAAGTGGTCTGAGGGCGGCTAGTGCGCGAGGGCGAGGACGTACATGCGCTTAAAGAGCGCGACGCCCTGCTCGGCGATCTCGGGCCGGCCGTCCGGGAGGACACGAACAAGCTGCATGCGCTCGATCGTCTGGGCCGCGCCCTCGGGCGTTAGGTCAGACACCATGTCGCGGAGGTACGCGAGCGCCTGCTCCTCCGTCTGGAACGCCTCCATGAGCCTTGCGGCTTCACGGTCCCAGATCTCGTAACCCATACGTTCTATCTACCTCATGGCCAGTCTATCGAACAGGTACGATCTCGGCCACCCAGCTCTGAAGCCGCTCTGGCGTGGCGTAGTCCTCGTGGATCTCGTGGTGGCCGGGGCGTCCGATCCGCACCACGGGCGATCAGCTCCCGAGCCACTCGATCCGGTCGCGCAGCTCGTCGTCGCCCGGATGCTCGGTGAGGTAGGCGTCCAGCGTCCGCACCAGCAGCCCCAGACCCGCCTGCGTACGCGGGAAGCTCCTGGACGACACGAGGAGGACGCCGTTGTAGGACTGGCGCTCCTCGGTCAGCGAGGTAACGATGTCCGGGAAGTCCGCGACGTTCTCGGTGATGAGCGCGCGCCGCTCGCCCGTGGCCATAAGCAGGAGTGGCTCGTCATCCGTCTCCCTGAGCTCGGGTCGCTCATCGACGGCCACGACGTCGTGCCCTCGCCGCCGCAGCTCCGCTGCTATCCGCGACGGGTACATCTCATCGAGAAGCAGCCTCAACGAGGGCCGGGCGCCGCAGTGCCGAACACACGCTCATACCGCTCCGCCAACCTGGCTTTGCGCTCGATGATCCCGTCGATCTCATCGCCGAAGTCGGCGTAGTAGGCGAGAGCGCTCTGGACCTCCGCCACAGAGATCCCGTGGGCCTCTGCGGTGTCGCCGACGTTCCGGTCGTTGTCGACCCAGGTCTGGACGATCACCGCGACTTCCAGGCGCGGACGGCTGGCGAGCGCTGGTCGGCCGCCGACCCGGCCAGGTCGGCTCGTGATCCCCGGATGCAGATCGCGTCGGAGTCCTTCGCTGACGTAGCGGCGCGCCAGGTCGCTCTCGCTGACCCGGGCGTCACCCGCGCGCTCGGCTAGCCGGGCGCGGTCTTCGTCCGAGAGGCGCACCGAGAAGTGCTTCCGAGGCATTGGAGCACATCGTAACACAACGTATGCTCGTGTCGGCCACCCACACTCGCGACCGTGCTCGCAGATCTGGGTGCGCTGATCGCGAGGGGTCGGCGGCCTGTCAGCACGGCGTCCATCGGCTAGCGCCGGTGGAAGCCAGCGAACTCCTCTAGCTCGGTCTCCGACACGCCGATCAGCCCCGCGACGCTGATCCCCTCCAGCAGGCCTTCCCACCAGAGAACGCTGCCGTTGTCATCGACGATGCCGCTCGCCCGCTGGTCGGATGTCGCGTCACGGAGGAAGTCGAACTGGGATATCGGCAGACTCAGCCGCCGACCGTCGCTCAGCTCCACGCGGAGGACGTCTTCGTCCACTTCGAGCCGCGTTGCGACCGCCAGTCGCCTACCTGTCGCCGAGCTGCTCACGCCACGTCTCCAGGAACTGCACTTCCGTGCACTTCCACGATCCGGACTATGTCAACCGGTTTCCCATGTGTGTGGATGTAGACATCGTTATACAATGCTGACATGAGCACTCCAAAGGGGGCCGCTCTGTCGGTCCGCCTACCGACGGAGCTCGTCCAGCGCCTCGAGCGGGCCGCGCGACGAAAGGGTCTGCCGAAGTCCTCGCTCGTGGAGCGCTACCTCGAAGAAGGGCTTCGCATCGAGGCCCATCCCGGGATCACATTCCGCGACGGTCCGGCCGGACGCCGCCCGGGACTGGTGCGCGGGCCCGACGTCTGGGAAGTCGTCTCGACGCTGCGGGTCAACGACGGCTCGATCAGCGCCACGGCGGAGGTACTCAGCCTGACCGAGCGTGACGTGCGCACCGCACTGGGCTACTTCGGCGATCACCCGGATGAGATCGAGCACTGGATCCGCGCCAACGAAGAGGAAGCGGCACGTGCCGAAGCCGCATGGCGCCGCCTACGCAGCACTGAACCCGCGCCGCCCGCCCGCGTTAGCCCGCCCTAGATCGCGTCGTCGCCCGATGAGTACGCGCGGGCTCGCCTCGCGGCCGCGGCGGCCCTCGACGTGGCCATGGCGCGCGCGCAGCAGATCATCCAGAGGCAGGGCGATCTGCACTAAAGCGTCCTCGGCTCGCTTTACGCGAACGGGCCCGGCCATCTCGGCCTGGGACACGACCGCGACCGCGGCGATACTAGGGACCATCTCCGCCATCGCACGATACGCACCGACCGTGCTGATAGACCTCTTGGCCGTCGCGGCTACCTATCTCCTCGCCGTGACGGTGCGGACCGGTGCGCGGTTCGACATCCCGAACGTCGGCGGCGCGATCGCGCTGGCCCTGGCTGCCGGCGTCGCCCAGGTCATCGCGAACTGGGCGTTCCACGTCTACCGGCGGGACTGGAGCGTGGCGGGCCTCGAGGACCTCGTCGCGCTGGCGAAGGCGACGGGCGTCGTCGTGGTGGCGCTGCTCGCATTCAACGTGGTCTCGGCCGACCACTACCTGCCGTTCGGCGCCGTGCTCAGCGGCGGTGCGGCCGTCCTGATCGTCGAAGGCGCCCTGCGCCTGCGCGCCAGGTGGCCCCAGGCCGTGCGCGCGATCCTGGCGCGGCCCGACGGCCGCGCGACCGCCATCGTCGTGGGCGCCGGCACGACGGGACAGCTGCTGGCGCGGCACCTCGCCGGGCGAGCCGACGGATACGGCATCGCGTGTTTCGTGGACGACGACCCCAAGAAGCGCGGCTACTACGTGCGGGGGATCCCGGTGCAGGGAACGGTCGAGGAGCTGCCCGCGCTCATCGAGCGTCACGGCGCTTCGCTCGTCGTGATCGCGACCGCGCATCCGTCCGGCGAGCTGGCGCGTCGCGTCGTGGAGCGCTGCGAAGGCTCCGACGTCCGGGTCCGCGCCGTGAGCGGCTTTGGTCTTCCCGAAGGTGACATGTCGCCTCTCCGGTCCATCGGTATCGAGGAGCTCCTGGCGCGCGAGCCGGTGGACCTCGACACGGAGGAGGCGCGGGCGCTCGTCCGGGGGCGCTCGGTGCTGGTCACCGGGGCGGCGGGGTCCATCGGCAGCGAGCTCTGCCGGCGCATCTCGCGCCTCGAGGCGAAGCGCATGATCCTGCTCGACACGAACGAGAACGGGCTCCATGAGGTGGGGCTCGACCTGGGGGGCGACGTGCCCCGCGAGGTCCTCCTCGGCGACATCCGCGACCGGCGCTGGCTCGACCGGACGCTCCGCGACCTCCGGCCGGACCTGGTGTTCCACGCGGCGGCCTACAAACACGTCCCGATCATCGAGAGGCAGCCTCTGGCGGGGATCGCCACGAACGCGCTCGGGACAGCGAACGTCGTCGAGGCGGCCCTGGCCGCCGGGGTCGAGCACCTGGTGTTCGTCTCGAGCGACAAGGCGGTGGCGCCCGTCAGCGTGCTCGGGCTGACCAAGCGCTTCGGCGAGCTCCTCACGATCGCGGCCGGCCGCGAGGCCGGCCTTCCTTGGACCGCGGTCCGCTTCGGGAACGTGCTGGGGTCCAGCGGCAGCGTCGTGCCCCTGTTCGCGCGACAGCTCGACCGGGGCGGCCCGGTGACGCTCACGGACCCCGACGCCATGCGCTACTTCATGACCATCCCCGAAGCCGCGGGCCTTCTCGTCGAGGGCGCCGCGATCGCCCGGCCCGGCGACCTGCTGGTGCTCGAGATGGGCGCACCCGTGCCGATCGCGGAGCTGGCCCGGAAGATGATCCGCCTGCGGGGCCTGCGCGTGTCCGACGTCGAGATATCGGAGATAGGGCTCCGGCCGGGCGAGAAGCTCACCGAGCAGCTGCTGTTCCCGGACGAGGAGGTCGAGGGGACTGCCCACCCGGAGGTCCTCCGGGCGGCCTCTCGCGCGGCCGCGCCAACGCTGGTGTCGCTTCGCGCGACCGTCGCCGCGCTCGAGGAGCGTGTGGCCGCGGCGGACGCGGCCGGCGCCGTCGCGCTCCTGCGGTCCGCGGTGGGCACCCC
>JBOGTE010000136.1:0-6079 GCA_050692015.1 Candidatus Limnocylindria bacterium | reverse complement strand
CCTCCCGCGGTGGACGCTCTCGAGCTCGAAGAGCGCGCCGCCGCGCTGCTCGCCCAGCGGGACCCCGGAGCGGGAGCCGCGGCGATCGAGGCCGCCTCGGCGCTGCTCGACAGCGGCAAGACGCACGCGGCGAGCGACCTGCTCCTGGCGCTGGTGGCGTCCGGCACCGCCGTGCACGACGCGGCGCTCGAGCTCATCGCCGTCGCCAGCGCGCTCGGGAGGCGTGACATCGCCACCGACCGCGCGGCGCTCCTGGTGCGCGTGCTCCAGCTGGCGGGCGAGGAGGAGCGGGCCGCGCAGGTCGAGCGGATCGGGCAGGCCCTCTGATGGAGGGGATCCAGCAGTTCCTCGAGGCGCTGATGCCGGACCAGCAGTTCGGCTGGAACAACATCGTGGACATCCTCATCGTGGCCGTGGCCGTGTACTACGCCTTCGTGCTCATCCGCGGCACGCGCGCGGTGCAGCTCCTCCTGGGCGTCCTGGTGCTCGTCGTCATCTACGTGGTGGCGGTCATGCTCGAGCTCACGCTCACCACGCTGGCCCTGCAGTTCCTCGGCGTCGTCGCCCTGGTCGCCATCCCGGTCATCTTCCAGCCCGAGCTGCGCCGCGCCCTCGGGCAGATCGGGCGCCTCGGTGCGCTGGACCGTCTCCTCGCGCCAACGTCGGAGGAAGAGGTCGATCTGGTGGTCGAGGAGGTGGTCCGCGGAGCGCTCCTGGTCAAGCAGCAGTCGAACGGCGCGCTGATCGTCATCGAGCGCGGCACCGGGCTCCAGGACTACAGCGAGACCGGCGTGCCGGTGAACGGAAAGCTGACCGCGGAGCTCCTGGCGTCGATCTTCATGGCCCGCTCGCCCCTGCACGACGGCGCGGTGATCGTCCGGGGCACCCAGGTGGCGGCGGCGGCGTGCCTGCTGCCGCTGGACGAGACGCCGGAGCGCTTCACCCACCGGTACGGGATGCGGCACCGCGCGGCGCTGTCCATCAGCGCGCAGAGCGACGCCGTTGTGGTGGTCACCTCGGAGGAGTCCGGAGCCCTGTCCATAGCGAGCAACGGGCGCATGATCGGCAACCTGGACGAGGAGCGCCTGCGCCGCGTCCTCAGCTCGCTCCTGCGCAGCCGCATCCAGCCGCTGCCCTTCCGCACGAAGTCGGCATGAATCTGCGCGCGCCGATGGGCGGGATGCGCCTCGCCCGCTGGCGGCGGATCGACCTCCGGCGCCTCGTCACGGGCGACCTGCCCCTCAAGAGCGCGGCCATCGCCGTGGCGATGCTGCTCTGGGTCTCGGCCATGCGCACCCTGCCGCCGCCCGAGGTGGTCGCGCCCTTCGACGGGCGCGTGGCCGTGGAGCGCCCCGAGGTTCCCGAGGGCTACGTGCTCCGGGGACAGCTGGGTGAGGTCGCGGTGACCCTACGAGGGCCCGAGGTCGCGCTCGAGGGGGTCGAGTCCGATCAACTCCGGGCCACCGTGGACCTGGACGCGGTGATACCAGGCCCGGAGGAGCAGCAGGTGCCGGTCGTGGTCACGGCGGCCGACGAGCGCGTGGCGGTCGTAGGCGTGGAGCCGGCGAGCGTCGCCATCCGCCTCGAGCGCCGGGTCGCGCGGACCCTGCCGGTGCAGGCCCGCTTCGCGAACGAGCCGCCCGCCGGGTTCCAGGCCGGGACAATGACCTTCCGGCCGCCGGAGGTGGAGATCGCCGGGCCCGAGACCGTCGTCTCGGCCGTGACGGCCGTGTTCGCGACGGTGCGGTTCGGCGACGCCCCGGTGGACCTGGCCCAGGACGTGCGTCCCGTGCCCGTAGATGAGTCGGGCCAGCCCGTCCAGGGCCTCGAGATCGATCCCGCGGGCGTCCAGGTCAGCGTGCCGCTCATCTCGACCGCGACGACGCGGACCGTGCCCGTCACCCCTCGCCTCGGCGGCGAGGTCGCGACGGGCTACTGGATATCTCGGTACTCCACCGAGCCGCTGGCGGTCACCGTGAGCGGCGGCCGGGATGCCATGGAAGCCCTGGACCGCATCGAGACGGCCCTGGTGGACGTGGGCGGCATCACCGGCAGCCGCACCTTCACCGTGCCCCTCGTCCTGCCCGAGGGCATCAGCACCGTGGGCCCGTCCGAGGCCACGGTGCGCGTGACCGTCGTGACCCTGGTGGGGACGCGGCCCTTCCCGCTGGTGGCGGTGCAGGCGAACGGGCTGGGGCAGGGCCTGACGGCCAACGTCTCGCCCGCGACGATCACCGTGATCCTGGGCGGCTCCGTGCCGACGCTCGCGAACCTGGACGGAGGGTCGGTCGTGGCGGCCGTGGACGTCTCGGGCCGGGGCCCGGGCACTTACACGCTCCCGGTGGGGGTGACCGCGCCCGGCGGCACGACGCTCGAGTCGGTCGAGCCGCAGCTGGTGACGGTCACCGTCAGCAGCCCGACCGCCTCGCCGGCGCCCTGATGGCGAGGCTGTTCGGCACCGACGGCATCCGCGGCATCGCCAACCGCGACCTCACGCCCGAGCTGGCGCTGCGCCTGGGGCGCGCGGCGGGGCACGTCCTGGGCGGCCAGGGGAACCGCGTCGTGATCGGCCGCGACACGCGCCGCTCCGGGCGCATGCTCGAGGGCGCGCTCGCGGCGGGCCTCTGCTCCGTGGGCATGGAGGTGCGCCTGGTCGGCCACGTGCCGACGCCGGGCCTCGCGTACCTCACGCACACCGACGGCTTCGTCGCCGGGGCGGTGATCAGCGCCTCTCACAACCCCGCGCCCGACAACGGCATCAAGTTCTTCGACCAGCGCGGTCTCAAGCTCGCGGACGCGGTCGAGGCGCGCATCGAGGCGCTGATGACCGCCGACGACGGGCTGCCGCGGCCGACCGAGGGCGGCATCGGGCTCGTGGGCGACGCGCGCGGCTTGGTGAAGAAGTACGAGGACTCCCTCGCCGCGAAGGCCCCTCCGCTCGCGGGGCTGCGGATCGTCCTCGACTGCGCGAACGGCGCGACCTACCGCGTCGCGCCCGCCGTCTTCGCGCATGCGGGGGCGGAGGTCATAACGCTCTGCGACACGCCCGACGGCCTGAACATCAACGACGGCTGTGGCAGCACGTATCCCGAGCGCCTGCAGGCCGCGGTGGTGGACCGCAAGGCCGACATCGGCTTCGCCTTCGACGGCGACGGCGACCGCCTCGTGACCGTGGACCACACCGGCGGGCTGCACGACGGCGACGTGGTGCTGGCCCTCGCCGCCCGCCACTTCGCGCGCGCCGGGCGCCTGGTGCCGCGGCTCGTCGTTGGGACCGTCATGACCAACGGCGGCACCGAGGCGACCCTGCGGCGCGACGGGATCGACCTCGTCCGCGCGGCGGTCGGCGACCGCTATGTCTGGGAGAAGATGAGCGAGCTGGGCGCGCTCTTCGGCGGCGAGCCCTCCGGCCACGTCATCTTCCGGGAGCTCGCCACCACGGGCGACGGGATCCTCACCGCGCTCGAGGTCCTCGGCCTCGTCATCGCGGAGGGGCGGCCCCTGGCCGACCTGGCCGCCGAGGTCGAGCGGTGGCCGCAGGCGCTCGTCGCGGTGCGCGTCGCGCGCCGCGCGGAGTGGGAGAGCGAGCCGGCCTTCCGCAGGGAGTACGACCTGGCCCGCGACACGTTGGAGCGTGACGGCGGCCGGGTGTTCGTCCGGCCGTCCGGGACCGAGCCGGTGCTGCGGATACTGGTGGAGTCGCGCGTCGAGGCGCTGGCATCGACCACCGCCCAGCGCCTCGCCCGCGTGGCCGAGGAGGCCCTTAAGTAATGTGCGGGATCGTCGGGTACGTCGGGTCGCGTGACGCGACGCCGCTCCTGGTGGGCGGGCTGCGGCGCCTCGAGTACCGCGGCTACGACTCCGCGGGGGTCGCGGTGCAGCAGGACGGCCGGCTCGAGATCCGCCGCGCCGAGGGCAAGCTCGACAACCTCGTCACCGCCGTGGCGCAGCAGCCGCTCTCCGGCTCCATCGGCATCGGGCACACGCGCTGGGCGACGCACGGGCGGCCGACGGAGCAGAACGCCCATCCGCATGTGGACTGCGGCGCCGTCACCGCGGTCATCCACAACGGGATCATCGAGAACTTCGCGGAGCTGAAGGCCCCGCTCGTCGCCGCGGGCCACCGGTTCACGTCCGACACCGACACGGAGGTCGTGGTCCACCTGCTGGAGGACCAGCTGGCCAAGGGCGCGGCCCTCGAGGACGCGGCGCTGGCGGTCCTCCCGCGGCTCGAGGGCGCGGCCGCGCTGGGCCTGATCTCGGCCAAGGACCCCGGCAAGATCGTCGCGGCGCGCATCAGCAACGCCGGCGGGGTGATCGTCGGCTACGGGCAGGGGGAGAACTTCCTCGCCTCCGACATGCCGGCGCTCCTCGAGCACACCCGGAGCGTTTCCTTCCTCGAGGCCGGCGAGATGGCGGTGGTCACCGCGACCTCCGTCTCCTTCCGGAAGCTCGACGGGACGGCCGTGACGAAGGACCGGACGACCGTTACCTGGGATCCCGTGGCCGCGGCGAAGTCGGGGTACCGGCACTTCATGCTCAAGGAGATCCACGAGCAGCCCCGCGCCATCTCCGACACGCTGCTCGGGCGGGTCGAGCGCGCCACGGGCCGCGTCGTGTTCGACGAGAACCTGAAGCTGACCGACGAGCAGGTCCGCGCGCTGCCGCGCATCACCCTCGGGGGGTGCGGGACCGCCGGCCACGCCGCGCTCGTCGGCAAGTACCTCATCGAGCGGCTGGCCGGGATCCCCTGCGACGTCGAGATCCCGAGCGAGTACCGCTACCGCGAGCCCGTGGTCACAAAGGGCCAGATCTTCGTGGCCATCACCCAGTCGGGCGAGACGGTGGACACCCTGGCCGCGATGCACGAGGCCAGGGAGCGCGGCGCGCGAGTGCTCGCGCTGGTCAACGTGGTGGGCAGCGAGGCGACGCGGGCCGCGGACGACGTCATCTACCTGCACACCGGCCCCGAGATCGCGGTCGCCTCGTCGAAGGTCTACACGGCCATGGTGGTGGACCTGTACCTCTTCGCGGTCTTCCTCGCGCAGCGGCGGGGCACCATCGAGGCGGAGCGCTCCCGGCAGCTCCTGGCCGAGGCCTTCCACCTGCCGACGCTCATCGACGCCGTGCTCGGGCAGGAGGCCAAGGTCAAGGCGCTGGCCTACCGCTACCACCAGGCCCGCGACATGCTCTTCCTGGGCCGCGGCATCCAGTACCCGACGGCCCTCGAGGGCGCGCTCAAGCTGAAGGAGCTCTCCTACATCCACGCCGAGGGCACCGCCGGCGGCGAGATGAAGCACGGCATCAACGCGCTCATCGACGAGCACATGCCGGTCATCGCGATCGCGCTGCGCGACGCCGTGTACAAGAAGATCGTCTCGAACATCTCCGAGGTGCGGGCGCGCGCGGGCGTGGTGATCGCCCTGGCGAACGACGACGACGAGGAGATCGCCGGGCATGCCGACGAGGTGATCCGCATCCCGCACACCAACGACCTCCTCGCGCCGGCGCTCGCGGTGGTGCCGCTGCAGCTCTTCGCCTACCACGTGGCGGACCGCCGCGGGAACGACGTGGACCAGCCTCGCAACCTGGCCAAGGCGGTCACGGTCGAGTGAGCCCCGAGGCACCCTCCTCCGAGGTCGGGATAGACATCATCGAGACCGCGCGGATCCGCGGCGTGCTGGAGCGCCACGAGGATCGCTTCCTGCGCCGCGTGTACACCGACTGGGAGCGCGCCTACTGCCGCACCAACGTGCTGCACCTGGCGGGGCGCTGGGCGGCGAAGGAGGCGGTGTCGAAGGTGCTGGGCCTCGGGGTGCGCGGCGTCGGCTGGCGCGAGATCGAGATCCGCCGCACGCCGCTGGGGCAGCCCACGGTGACGCTGCACGGCCGCGCCGAGCGCCGCAGGGAGCGGCTCGGCCTGCGGGATCCGCTTGGCGTGTCCATCTCGCACATCCGGGAGCTCGCGGTCGCCGTGGCGGTCGGCGTGCGCGCGGAGGCCTGAGGCTGCCCGCGGCGCGGCCCGGGGCGATCGACCTGCGCGCCGTTCGGGCCCTCCTGCGGCCGCTCCCGCCTGAGA
>JBOGTE010000135.1:0-6080 GCA_050692015.1 Candidatus Limnocylindria bacterium | reverse complement strand
GGTGCAGGCCCTGCACGATGACCTGGGCGCTCCCGTCGGGGATCCGCAGGAGGCGCACGATCTCGGCGACCGTGCCGACCGAGTACACCTGGTCCGACTGGACGTCGTCGATCTCGGCGTCGCGCTGAGCGGCGAGCAGCACGTAGTGCTTCTCGGCGCGCATCGCGGAGTCGATCGCCGCGACGCTGCGCTCGCGTCCCACGCCGAGCGGCGTGACGATCTTCGGGAAGATGACCGCCTCCCGCAGCGGCACCAGCGGCAGCTCCGCCGGATACGTCCGCTCGCCGGTGTCCTGGTCCCTGGTCTCGTCGGTCATTTGGTGTCTCCTCTTTTTTTAGCGCTCAACGCGCGTTTTATGCGCTCAACGCGCACTTCTTGACCTGCACATCGTGCGCAAGCCAAGGGGCCTAGTACCGCGCGGTCCCGTCTCCATTTGTGTTCTCGAGCTCCTCGTCGTCGAGCTGGTCGGCGATCTCGGCTAGAAGATCGCTCACGTCCCGCAGCTGGAGAAGGAGCTTTACGCCCGCAAGGTTCACGCCGCGCCTCTGGGTCAGATAGCGGATGACGCGGACCCTGTGGACGTCGTCGTCCGAGTAGAGCCGGATGTTGGTCTCGGTGCGCACCGGCTCGAGGAGGCCCTCCTCCTCGTAGATACGGAGCGTCCGCGGATGGCACCCGGTCAGGCTCGCCGCGACGGAGATCACGTAGACGGGTCGTCGCCGGCTTGCCACTTCATTTCTATAGGCCCTAACAATGGCGTTGTCAAGGTTCTTCCGGACGGGATGCTAGCCGGAGAGCACCTGCCGGACCTCCGCCTCGGCCGCGGTCGGGGCGAAGACGATGACCCGGTCGCCCACGGCCAGGACGGCCTCGCCCACGGCCGCCAGGACCTTCCCGCCGCGCACGATCCCGCCGATCAGCGAACCCTCCGGCAGCTTCAGCGAGCGCACGGCCCGCCCCAGTGCCGGCGTCCCGGCCGCTATCTCCGCCTCGATGATCTCGAGGTGGGAGCCGGTGAGGGGCATGAGAGGGAGGAAGCCGCTGGTCGGCAGCTCCTGCTCGATGACGTTCATGAGCACACGCGTCGAGGAGACCGTCTCGTCCACGCCGAGCGCCTTGAACACGATCTCGTCCTTGGGGTCGTTCACCCGGGCGATGACGCGCGCCTTGGGCGAGTTGTGCCGCGCCAGCTGGCAGATGACCAGGTTCTTCGGGTCGTCGCCGGTGACCGCGAGGATCGCGTCCGCGCGGCGGCAGCCCGCCTGGATCTGGTACCGGCCCTCGTCGGCCGGCGCGTTGAGGACGACCGACCCGAGGTGCTCCTCGATCCACTGCGCGCGGCGGCGATCCACCTCGATGACCATCACCTCGTGGCCGGCTTCGAGCAGGGCCTTGGACAGGTGGTAGCCGACCTCGCCACCGCCGGCCACCAGGACGTACACCTACCTGCGCGCTCCGACCGCGGACGGCGCCGAGCCCTTGGCGTCGCCGCGGGCGGTGCCCTGCGCCTCCGAGCGCGCGAGCGCCCGCTCCGTCTCGAGCGTGCGCTCGAGGAGGACCTCGCCGACCTCGGACTCGTTCATGAGCATGGCGTGCACGAGGAGCCCCAGGATGGTGGTGCGGGAGAAGGTGACGATCCCCTTCTCGCGGTAGATCTGCGCGCGGATCGGGTCGTTCACCTTGGCGACGGCGGTCTTGACGCGGAAGATCTCCTTGGCGATCTGAGCGGCCATGAGGTTGCGGTTGTCCCCCTGCGTCAGCGCCAGGAAGGCGTCGGCCCGGTCGATGCCGAGCTCGCGGAGGACGTCCAGGTCCACGCCGTTCCCCAGATGCGTGGTGCCCTTGAAGTCGTCGGGGAGGTGCACGAACGCGCCCTTGTCGATGTCGATGATCGTCACGTCGTGCCCCTCCGAGTCGAGGAGTCCGGCGACGAACCCGCCCACGCGCCCGCATCCGCTGATCAGGACCTTCATGAAGGCTGTGGCTCACGATACGCGAGCACGGCGCAGGGGGCCGTCACGTAGACGTCCTGGACCGTCCGCCCGACGTACACCTTCCCGAGCCGCGTGCGGTAGGGCATCCCCAGCAGGATGAGGTCGGTCTGCTGCGAGCGGGCGGTGTCCACGATCGCCGCGGCGGCCTCGCGCGCCTGCAGCAGCTCCGTCTTCATCGCGCCGCCGCTCTGCTCGGCCACGCGTGAGGCGTCCGCCAGCAGCTCCTCCCCGCGGTCGAGCTCCTCGTCGAGCTGCGCGTCGAGCGGCAGGTTCCAGCGGACCTCGATGACGTGGATGGCCGTGATCTCGGACTTCGAGCGGTGGCCGATGGTGATCGCCAGGCGCACCACGTCGGGATCCACCGACGTCCCCTTCACGGGGACGAGGATCTTCTTCCAGGGCATCAGCGTCGCGGAGTTTAGGCGCTAGCGGAGGCGGTGATCGCGCGTATGCGAGTGCAGCTCGCCGGCGTCCTCGAAGTGATACGGGACGTCGATGACGATCGTGTTCGGCCGGAACAGCAGCGCGGCCTTGAGCCGGAGCGCGTTCTGGCTGTGCAGCACGAACTCCCACCAGTGATGCGGGACGAACTCGGCGAGGACGATGGTGACCGGACGCGGGTCGCGCTCGTCGATCTCGTCGATGTACGAGAGGAGCGGCTGGATCAGCGAGCGGAACGACGAGGCGATCACGTGCATGTGGATGGCCTTGACCCCATCGACCGCGTCCTTGCCGGTCCAGCGGTCCCACCTGCCGCGGAACTCGCGCGCCGAGCTCTCGCTCGTGGCGACGTGTACGGCCTGCACATTGGGCGAGATGGACCTCGCGAACGCGAGCGCCCTCACCGCGGCGCGGTCGAGACGCGCGACCGGGACGACCACATGGGGCGGCTTCTGCCGGAGCATCGGCTCATCCAGGCTCTCGAGCGTCAGCGCGTCGGCCACCGACCGGTAGTGGCGGTTGATGGCAAAGAGCATCAGCACGAGCAGCGGAAGCACCAGCAGCACCATCCAGGCGCCGAGCAGGAATTTCGTGGTCGCGACGACCAAGAGGGTCACGCCCGTCACCACGGCGCCGAGGGTGTTGATGGCCATGCTGAACTGCCAGCCCCTGGGCCGCTCCCGCCACCACTTCCGGACGAGGCCGCTCTGGGAGAGCGTGAACGCCATGAACACGCCGATCGTGTAGAGCGGGATGAGCTGGGTGACGCTCCCCTCGAAGCTCCAGAGGATGAAGCCCGCCAGCGCCGCAAGGGAGACGATCCCGACGGAGAACGCCAGGCGCTCACCTCGGAACGAGAACTGGCGCGGCATGAAGCGGTCGTCCGCCAGCACCGAAGCAAGGCGCGGGAAGCCCGTGAAGCCGGTGTTCGCCGCGAGCAGCAGGATGACCGCGGTCGCCAGCTGGACCACGTACCAGTAGGGACCGTCGCCGACCAGCGACCGCGTCAGCACGCTGTTCAGCGTCTCGGCCTCGTGCAGGTCGGGGACGACGCCGATACGCGTCGCCAGGAACGTGAGCCCCAGGAAGATCGTCGCGAAGATCGTGCCCATCAGGACGAGGGTGACCACGGCGTTCCCGGCCTCGGGCCTCCGGAAGTTCGGCGTCCCGTTCGCGATGGCCTCGCTTCCGGTGAGCCCGACGGCGCCGGAGGAGAAGGCCCGAAGGATCAGCAGCACCCCCAGCATCTCGGTCCCCTGGGCCGGGAAGGGATCCGGCGGCCGCGCCGCGCCGATGACGTCGCCGCTGACCAGGCGGAACAGGCCGAAACCGATCAGCCCGAAGAGAGAGGCGATGTACAGGTACGTCGGCGCCGCGAAGATGACGCCGGCCTCGCGGATGCCACGCAGGTTCCCCACCGTCAGGATCGCGATCACGAGGATGCCCCAGGTCACGCGGTCGTCGTGGATCTCCGGGAGGAAGCTGCTGACGGCCGCGACGCCCGCGGCGGTGGAGACCGCGACGGTGAGGACGTAGTCGATGAGCAGGGCGGCGGCCGCCACGAGCCCCGCGAGCGTCCCGATGTTCTCCTTCGCGACGGCGTAGCTGCCGCCTCCCTGTGGATAGGCGCGGATGACGCGCGATTCCGATAGGACGACGATCGCCAGAACGCCCACGACGGCGATGGCGATCGGCATCGTGAGCGCGAGCACGCCCGCGCCGGCGATGGCCAGCACGCGCATGGCCTCTTCGGTCGCGTAGGCCGACGACGAGATGTTGTCGGAGGCGAGGATCGCCAGGCCGGTCTTCTTGGAGAGACGCTCCTCGCCCTCGGACTCGGTGACGATGGGCCGGCCGAATAGGACGCGGCGCATGCGGTCGTACGCGCGACCCAGCGCCGTCTCCGGCTCGGAGGCCTTGCTGGTCGCCACGTATATGCCGCCGCGGCTACGGCGGAACTCCGGCGGCCGGACGATGCGCACGTAGCGGTCGCCTGGAAGCCGCCCAGCGGTCCGCTGACGCTCCTCTAGGGACGCCGCCTCATCGTTCTCCGGGTCGTCCCCTGGCCCCTTGGGCGGGTCCCCCGGTGGTCGTTCCACCGGCGGTAACTGTATGCGCGGCCGGCGTCAGCGGATCGGGACCGTCACCGAGGCGCGCTGCTCACCGGCCTGGTCCAGGAGAACGACCCGGTCCACGCCGCTCACGTCGGCCCGGGCCACGGTCACGATGTGCGCTGGCGACGTCAGCACCTGGGTCACGACCGCGTCGGCCGCGGGCGAGGTGAAGACCGCATGCACCTCCAGGGTCGCCGCGGTCCGCAGGGTGACGCGCTCCACCCTGACGGTGTAGCCACCCGTGCGCTGGTCGCCCTGGAACACGGCGATGGCGAGGCGGCCCTCGGGCACCGGGCGCGCGGAGCCGGCGATGCGGTCGAGCTCGGCCTTCGTCCCGGCGTCCACGGCGACGGCGATGGCCGGCGTGCTCTGCCCGAGGTCCGCCTGGCTCACGCTCTCGTGGTCCTGGAACGGGACGTCCTGGGGATAGGCGGCCCCGGGCCCCGCGGCGCCGCCGCAGGACGCAAGGACCAGGGAGAGCACGAGTCCCTTAATAGCCCACCGCCAACCTGTCGGCCAGGATGCCGGGGAGGCCGCGGGACCTGATGCGCCGCTGCGTCTCCGCCACGTCGTAGGCGGCGCGGGCGAGCACGACCGTTCCCTCATCCGTGTCAAGGATGGCGTAAGCGGCGCGCGGGTCGCCGTCCCTCGGCTGGCCGACGCTCCCGGGGTTCACCAGCATCCGCGCCTCGACCCTCACCGGCTCGTCCTCGCGGAACGGCACCTGGACCGTGCGGACCTCATCGGTCTTGTAGACCGCCGGGACGTGGGTGTGGCCGTTGCAGCAGTGCGGCGTGATGGCGAGCTCGATGGTGGCCCGCGCCTGCTGCGCCGTGAACACGTACTCCCACACCGGGTCGCGCAGGCTGCCGTGGCAGAGCGTGAAGCCGTCGGTCTCGCGCGTCAGCGGCAGCGATGCGAGGGCGTCGCGCTCGGCCGGCGAGAGCCAGCCGCGGTGGATGCGCGCTGCCCGGCCGGCGTGCTCGTTGAAGGCCTCGAGGCCCTGTCCGGTCCCGACCGCGAGATCGTGGTTGCCGGCGACCATCAGGGCGCGCCTCTCGCCGAGGAGCGCCAGCACGTCGGAGGGGTCCGGCCCGTAGCCGGCGGTATCGCCCATCACCCAGATCGCGTCCACCCGCCCGGCCGCCGCGAGCACCGCCTCGAGGGCCGGCAGGCTCGCGTGCACGTCCGAGAGCAGCGCGATGCGGCTCACCCGCGGCCCTCGCCCACCGCCGCGTCCGCGGCCGCCTGCGCCTCGGCCATCGTGAAGCGGCTCATCGCGAGCGCGCGACCCACGACCGCCGACGCCGCTCCCCAGCGCGCCAGCGCCCGCACGTCGTCGAGCGAGCCCACGCCGCCGCCGGTGTGGAAGCGCATGTGCCGCGCGTGAGGTCCCAGCGAGCTCCGCACGCTCTCGAGCAGGTCCAGGGCCGGCCCGGCGAGCGCGCCCTCGCCGGCCAGGTCGATCACGTAGAGGTCGCGGACGCCGCGCTCCGCGGCGGCGCGCGCGGCCGCGAGCACGCCCCGGCCG
>JBOGTE010000134.1:0-6090 GCA_050692015.1 Candidatus Limnocylindria bacterium | reverse complement strand
CCATGAGCGGACGACGCCCTGGGTGTCGAGGTGGAAGATCGCATAGTCCCGGACGCTCTCGACCAGGAGCCGGAACTGGTCTTTGGGCTCGTGCTCGACCGCGGTCTCCGGCTCGGTGTGCAATGTCACGGGCGGGATGGTGGCAAGTGGGATGCCGGTGAGCCCGCTCGCTTGCTAGTGGATCGTCACCCCAGCTCAAGGTAGCGGAAGGCCTCCGCGGCCTCGAGGCCCCAGGCGCGGCCGGTCGTGGCGGCCCAGTCGCGCATGCGCGCGAGGAGCCCGGGGTTGCGGATCTGGCTGGTGTGCGCCTTCAGCGCGCCGATCTTCTTGTCCAGCGTCCCGCTCACGTCGAACCACACGTTGGGCTCGCTGGTGCCGAACAGGAGAACGCGTGAGACGCGGTGGTGCTTGAGCCCGCGGCGCAGCTGCTCGGGGTAGAAGAGGTGGTCGCGCGCCGCGATGATCCCGTCCATCGCGCTCCAGCCCGCGACGCGGTGGTCGGGGTGGATCTGGTACGGGCGCCAGGGGTCCTGCGTGAACACGAGGTCCGGCTTCATCTCGCGGATGGCCCGGCAGACCTCGCCGCGCAGCTTCATCGAGACCTCGAGCTCGCCGTCGCCGTGCCGCAGGAATGCGAAGTCCTTCACGCCGAGCACCGCGCCGGCGGCGCGCTGCTCGCGCTCGCGGATCCGCTCAAGGCGCCGGGGCGGCATCTTCGGGTCGTGAGTGCCCTTATTCCCGCTGGTGAGCAGGCAGTACATGGTGTGGACGCCCATCTCGGCGAAGAGGGCCATGGTCGCCGAGCAGCCGAAGTCGGCGTCGTCCGGATGCGCGAAGATGGCCATCGCGCGCTTAGGCAGCTCGAAGGTGTCGGCCACTAGACCGCGATGCGCGCGGCGCGCTCGGCCAGCACGCGCTCGTACAGGGACTCGATGCCGTCGCCGACCCGGTGCCATGTGAATCGCTCGGCCCGGTCGCGCGCGCCGTGCGCGAGGTGCATGCGCAGGCGGTGGTCCATGAGGACCTGCTCCATGGCCTCGGCTAGCGCGGAGTGGTCGCCCGGCTCGACCAGCAGACCCGACCCTCCGTCCTCGACGACGGTCTGGAGCCCCCCGACCTTCGTCGCGACGACCGGCGTCCCGCAGGCCATGGCCTCGAGGGCCACCAGCCCGAAGGACTCGGTGAGCGACGGCACCGCGCAGAGGTCGGCGGCCGAGTACCAGAGCGCGAGCCGGTCCTGTTCCACCGACCCGACGAAATCGACGCTGTCCTCCATGCGGTGCTCGTGCACCATGCGCCGGAGGTCCTGGATCTTCTCGGTCTCGGGCGCATCGGCGCCCTCGTCCAGCGCGCCGCCCACCACGAGCAGGCAGAGCTCGCCGCGGAGGTCGGGACGGCGCTTGAAGAGGAGGCCCATTGCGTCCAGCAGGACGTCGATGCCCTTGATCTGCTCGATGCGGCCCACGAAGAGCACCAGCCGCTCGCACTGGTCGCGGCCCAGCGCCTCGCGCGCGTCGATCTGCCGGACCGGGCGGAAGACGTCCGTGTCCACCCCGCAGGGGACGATGCTCAGCTTCGCCGGCTGCGCGCCGTAGAGGCGCAGGAGCTCGCCGGCCTCGATCTCGCTCGCGGCCACGACAGCGTCGCTCTCGCGGATCGCCCGGCGCTCGATCTCCACGCGGATGTCGGTCTCTTCGTCGGGCTCCTCGTCCGAGACCTCGAGCTTCACGAGGCCCAGCGTGTGGGACATGTGCACCGTGGGCAGCCGCCACCTCGCGCCGAGCTCGCGGGCGACCACGGCCGAGAGCCAGTAGTGGCTGTGGATCGCGTCGTAGGTCAGGCCGTGCTGCTCGACGTACTCGAGGACGCTGGACGTGAAGTGGCCGATCCGGTCGTACACCTCCATCTTGGGGATGTACCTGATGGGGCCGGACTCGATGTGGATCACGCGTGCCCCGGGCGCCAGCTCCTGTATCTGCGGGTCGGCCGGCTCGCGCCAGCGGGTGAAGACGTCCACCTCGATGCCGCGCCCGGCGAGCTCGCGCGCGACCTCACGGACGTAGACGTTCATGCCACCGGAGTCCCGACCGCCGAGCTTCGCCAGGGGACAGGCGTGCACGGACAGCATCGCAATGCGTCGGGTCAACGTCCCTAGAGTACCGGCCAGTGACGGCGAACGCCGCGCGACCGATGCGCGTCCTGATCGCGCCGCAGTCGTTCAAGGGCAGCCTCGACGCCGTGGGGGTCGCCGCGGCGATCGCCCGCGGTATCGCTCGCGTGTTCCCCGACGCGGCGTGCGACGAGCTGCCGCTCGCGGACGGCGGCGAGGGAACGGTGCGCGCGCTGGTGCGCGCCACGGGCGGGACTCTGCGCACGAGCCGAGTTCACGACCCGCTCGGCCGCGAGATCGACGCGGAGTGGGGGATCCTCGGCGACGGGCGGACGGCGGTCGTCGAGATGGCCGCGGCCAGCGGCCTGCCGCTGCTGGCCGAGCGCGAGCGCGACCCGCGGCGCGCCTCCACCCGGGGCACCGGTGAGCTGCTCCTCGAAGCCGCCGAGAGCGGCGCAGCGCGTGTGATCGTCGGCATCGGCGGCAGCGCGACCAACGACGGCGGCTCGGGGATGGCCCGCGCCATCGGCTTCAGGTTCCTGGACGCCGAGGGGCGCGACCTCCCCGAGGGCGGGGCCGCGCTCGCGCGGCTCCACCGGATCGAGGGACAGGTGGACCCGCGCCTGGTGCGCGTCTCCGTCGAGGTGGCGAGCGACGTGACGAACCCGCTCTGGGGCCCCCTGGGCGCGTCGGCCGTCTTCGGGCCGCAGAAGGGCGCGACGCCCGAGATGGTCGCGGAGCTCGATGCGGCCCTGGGGCGCTTCGCCGAGGTCGTCGAACGCTTCATCGGCCGCGGCATCCGCGACGTCCCGGGTGCCGGCGCGGCCGGGGGCCTCGGCGCGGGGCTGATCGCGTTCGCCGACGCGAAGCTCCGCTCGGGCGCGGAGCTCGTCATGGGTGCGACGAAGTTCGCCGAGCGCGCCCGCGCGGCCGACCTTGTGATCACCGGCGAGGGCCGCGTGGACGGGCAGAGCGCCTACGGCAAGCTCACCGGGACGGTCGTCGCCAAGGCGCGCGAGATCGGCGTCCCGGCGGCGATCGTCGCCGGGGGGACCGCGCCCGGCTACGAGTCCCTGTTTGCGGAGGGTCTCGACGCGCTGGAGATCGCGACCGAAGGCCCTGGGTCGCTCGACGAGGCCATGAGCCGCGCCGACGAGCACATCGCGGCCGCAGCCGAGCGGCTGGCGCGCGGGATCGCCCTCGGCCATCGCCTTCGCGCTTTCGCGCCGGCCGAAAGGAGGGGCTAGGCTCCGGGCGATGGCCGTCGGGGAGCGAGCGGCGCACGGGGAGCAGGCGGAGGCGGAGGCGCGGCACCAGCCCCCGATCCTGGAGCTGGTCCGGATCACCGAAGCCGCGGCGATCGCCTGCGCCCACTACATGGGCCACGGCGACAACACCAGGGCCGATCAGGCCGCGGTGGACGCGATGCGCCGCGCCATGAACGACATCGCCTTCGCCGGCAAGATCGTGATCGGCGAGGGCGAGCGCGACGAGGCGCCGATGCTCTACGTCGGCGAGCGTGTCGGCCGCGGCGACGGCGCCGAGCTCGACATCGCGGTCGATCCGCTCGAAGGGACCAACCTGGTCGCCAAGGCGCGCGCGAACGCCGTGGCGGTGATGGCCGTGGCGGACCGTGGCGGCCTGCTGCACGCGCCCGACACGTACATGGAGAAGCTGGTCGTCGGCGCGCCCGCGCGGGGCAAGGTCGATCTCGACCGGCCGGTCGCCGAGAACCTCCAGATCATCGCCGACTCCCTGAACCGCGACGTGGACGACCTGACGGTCATCGTGCTGGACCGGCCGCGCCACGAGGAGCTCATCGCCGACATCCGGGCGGCCGGCGCGCGCATCCGGCTGATCGAGGACGGCGACGTCATCGCCGCCATCACCGTCGCCATCGCCGGCACCGGCGTCCACGCCGTGTTCGGCACCGGTGGAGCTCCGGAGGGCGTCCTCGCAGCTGCCGCCCTCCGCTGCGTGGGTGGCGAGATCATCGGCCGCCTTCGCTTCCGGAGCCCCGAGGAGCGCGAGAGGGGCCGGAAGATGGGCATCGCCGACGAGGACCGGATCTACCGCACCGAGGACCTGGCCCCCGGCCGGGACGTCCGCTTCATCGCCACCGGCGTCACCGACGGCGACCTCCTCCAGGGCGTGCGCTTCTTCAAGAGGGGCTCCCGGACCCACTCGATGCTCCTCGACCACAAGGCCGGGACCCTGCGCTTCGTCGATGCCACCCACTTCGACGACCCCGCCAACCCGCCCCTCATCCGCCTCTCCTGACCGCTACCGGGCCCGTCCTGACCGCGTCCGCCTCTGTCTTGACGGCCCCCGGCCCCTCCCGGTCGCTGTCAATAGTCTGTTGACGATCTCGGAAACGGCCGCGTACCGTCGGCCGCCGTGCCTTCGAAGACGCGAACTCGCCAGCGCTCTCCGGCCCCGGTCTCTGAGTCGCTTCAGGGGCTCGGCGAACGTCTCCGAAAGGCCCGCTCCGAAGCCGGGCTCAGCCAGGCGCAGCTCGGGGCACCGCACTTCACGCGCGCGTACATCAGCGCCCTCGAGCTGGGGAAAGTGCGCCCCGCCATGAGCTCCCTCGAGTTCCTCGCCGGGAAGCTCGGGAAACCGTCCTCCTTCCTCATGGAGGACGAGGATCAGGAGCGGAGACGCGTCGAGCGTGAGATCACCATCGCCAGGGCGAATCAACTGATCGCCGAAGGGTCCGCGGCCAAGGCGATCGCAGACTTGAGTGCGATCGACCTTGATGGGCTCGGCACGTCAGAGCGGCTCACCATCAAGCGCACGCTGGGTCGCGCTTACCTCGAATCTGGAGAGGGCACGCGCGCGGCAAACGTCCTTGCCGATGTGGTGCGCGGTTACGAGGCGCTGGGAAGTCTCGAACAGTTGGCGCGCGTGCGAGCTGAACTTGGCAGGGCACTCCTTATGGTGATGAGCTACGACGAAGCCGAGGCACATCTATCACAGGCTCTTCGGGCGACGGCCAGTGGCGTCATCAAGGACCCGATCTTCCGAGTCCACCTTCTCTACAACCTTGGGTCGGCGGCCTACTACCGCGGTGAGTATCGAAGCGCTCTCCAGCACTACGAGCGTGCGATCTCGGAAGGCGCGGACATTGCGGATCAGCGGTGGCTCGCCTCGATCTACGCAGGAATGGGAATGTCGCTTCGCGAGGTGGGCGACTATGAGGCCGCGATTACGAGCCTCAAGCGGAGCGAGACGCTATTCGACTCGATCCACAACAGGCTGCGTGTCGCCGAGATCCGCTTTCAGCTGGCGAGGACGCTTTGGGCGCTTGGGAACCGCGCAAAGGCGGTTGCTGTCGGCCATGAGGCACTTGGCTCCGCCGCCGAAGCCGACCACCCGGTGCTCGCCATGCGCATCGAAGGCTTCATCGGACTGTGTGAAGCGAGTACAGGTGCGTTGGACGCGGCCGTCGCTCGCCTTGAGAACCTGATCGCGAAGGCGGACCAGTTGGGCGAGCCGCGCTCGAGATTCTCGGCGCGATTCGCTCTCGCGAAGGCTCTCGGGGAGAGCGATCCTGCTCGATCCGAGGGGATCCTTCGAGAGACAGAGGCGCTCCTCGGCGGGTCCGCCGCTGGAGACGACCTCGCCGATGTCTATGAAGAGCTCAGCAGGGTGCTGACGCTTCAGGGCCGGACCGATGAAGCGCTCGGGTATGCACAGAGGGCCTACAAAACCGTGCGGCGTTCGCAGAAGGGAGGTCTGTGATGCGAGTCATCCTGGTCGCGACCCTCGCACTGGCAGTCTGCCTAGCGCTTCTTGCCGGACAGCGCGCCGACCTTGTCGCCGACCTAGCTCCTCCGATCATGGGCTGAGACGCGAGGCGAGGCGCCGCCGCGAACCCGCCGGCGCGACCGGGATCGTCTTGGCCCTGCCGGGCGCTCCCGGCGCACCGCGGTACCCGACGCGGCTCGCGGCGCGCGCCCGCTCGGCTTGAGGTACCC
>JBOGTE010000133.1:0-6096 GCA_050692015.1 Candidatus Limnocylindria bacterium | reverse complement strand
GCGTCCGCGTCGGGCTCGGCGTCCTGGTACTGCATCCGTCCACGTTCGAGATCGGCGACGCGGTCTTCCTCGGGAGCCAGACGTTCCTCCAGGGCCGGCACGACGGCCACTGCGTGATCGGCGCGCACACCTGGATCGGGCCCCAGTCGTACTTCGACTGCCGGGACATGGAGCTGGGCGAGCACGTTGGCTGGGGTCCCGGCGCCAAGGTCCTCGGGAGCGAACACACCGGCGATCCCGCGGACGTGCCGATCATCCAGACCGACCTCGTGATCCGGCCGGTGCGCGTGGGGAAGTGGGCCGACATCGGCACGAACGCCGTGCTGCTCCCGGGCGTCACCGTGGGCGAGGGAGCCATGATCGGCGCCGGCGCGGTCGTGACGAAGGACGTCCCGCCCTACGCGGTGGCCGCCGGCGTCCCGGCGAAGGTCATTCGATCGCGGAGGCCTGGAGCGGTCATGTAACGGGCCGCGCTGCCGCCTGCCGTACTGACAGGCGAGGTAGCGGCACCTAGCATCCCACCTCGCCGATGACGCTGCAGCCGGGGACCACCATCGGGCGCTTCCAGATACTCGAGCCGCTCGGCCAGGGCGGCATGGCCACCGTGTACAAGGCCTTCCAGCCCAGCCTGCAGCGCGAGGTCGCGCTCAAGGTGCTGCGGCCTGGCTTCGCGCAGGACGTCGAGTTCCGCGAGCGCTTCGAGCGAGAGGCCATCGCCATCGCCAGGCTGCGCCACCCGCACATCGTTCAGGTCTTCGACTTCGAGGTGGCACCGAACGGCGAGTACGTCCTGGCGATGGAGTTCCTGGAGGGCGGCACGCTCAAGGACCGCCTCGGCCACCTGGCGTCCGAGGGCCGGGACATCGATCCCAGCGAGGCCGTTCGCATCGTCGATGAGGTCGCTGACGCGCTCAGCTACGCCCACGAGCAGGGCGTGGTCCACCGCGACGTCAAGCCCAGCAACGTCATGCTCACGCGCAAGGACTGGGCGGTCGTCACCGACTTCGGCATCGCCCGCATCCTCGGCGCCACCAGCCACACCCAGACCGGCGTCGGCATCGGTACCCCGGAATACATGGCCCCCGAGCAGGGCCTGGGCCAGCACGTGGACCACCGCGCCGACATCTACAGCCTGGGCGTCATGGCCTATGAGCTCCTGACCGGCCGGCTCCCCTACGGCGCCGACACCCCGATGGCCATCGTCCTCGCCCACATCAGGGACCCTCTCCCGCTCCCGAGCGCGGTCAACCCCTCCATCGGTCCGGCCGTCGAGAAGGCACTCCTGCGGGCTCTGGCCAAGGATCCCGCGGCGCGGGCTGACAGCTCCACGGCGTTCGCCGAGGCGCTGCGCAGCGGGCTCGCCGATGACGAGGCGGGCGCGACCATGCGCACCGTCGTCGTGCAAGGCGGAGGATCCGCTCGGCCATCGCCACCGGCGGCGCCGGGGGGTATCGCTGCCCAGATCGGATCGGTCCTCGCCAAGCAGCCCATGGTCGTCGCTCTCGCCGGCGCCCTCGTGCTGGTCATGGGTGGCGTCCTAGCCGGCGGCGCGTTCCGGGCGGCCCCGGAGCCGTCGCTCCCTCCGAGCGGTACTCGACCTCCTCCGAGCATCGCGGTCATCGCGGCGAGTCCCGCAGCCTCTCCGACCCAGGCACCCAGCAGCCCCGGCTCCGCTGCGGTGGGACCGGCCGCGCCCACACCCGTTGCGGCGAGCACGCCAGCGCCGACCGCGCCAGCGCAGCAGACGCTCGCCGCCACCGCGGCCCCCGCTGCGGCGACCGTCGCACCCGCGACGGCCCCGCCGACGGTGGTGCAGACCGTCGCACCTACCGTGGCGCCGACCCCTATACCGACCCCTCAACCCACGCCCGCGCCGACCCCGCAGCCCACCCCCGTCCAGACGCCTTCGTCCTACGGGTTGGGCCAGACCGCCGTGCTCGGTTGGACCTTCGGCGAGGAGAGCGAGATCGAGGTCACGGTGCTCGAGATGATCGACCCGGCGGAGCCGAGCGAAGACGTCTACGTCGATCCCGCGGACCGGCTCGTCGCTTTCCGCGTCGTCATCAGGAACAACGGCCCAGAGGTCTACGACGAGTACCCGGCGGACCTCGCCGAGGTGATCGACACCCAGGGTCGGCAGTACGAGGCGGACGCGTCCGACCCGGTCAGCCCCGGCTTCGATGGGCTGCGGATCGGACCGGGCGTGGCCACCGAGGGCTACATCAGCTTCGAGCTACCCAAGACGGCGCAGGTCAAGGAGCTCCAGTACACGGCCTCGTTCTTCGATGGGGACACCGCTCGCTGGACGGTGAGGTGAGGTCGGTAGTACCGGACGCCCTGAGCGCGAACGCGCCTCCTGTCAGCGCACGATCGTCCGCGAACGGGGCGATCTCACGCTCGACATCCGCGAGAGCCTCGGCACTTGCCACCCCTGCGTACGATCATCCGCCAGCGAAGGGGGAGGGATCCCGATGGGGCTGACCGGCACGCTCGGAGAGTTCCCGCTCGTCCCGCTGATCCGCCTGTTCGAGGCGAGCCGGAGCACCGGCACGCTCCACGTTCGCAGAGGCGCGGTACGCGCGACGCTCGGCTTCGCAGAGGGATCGCTCGTGGCCGCGAGCTACGGCTCGGAGCACGGTGAGATGGCTCTCTCGGCGGCGACCGCGCTCACCGCCGGATCGTTCCGGTGGGCACCCGGATCCGCACCCGAGGCGGAGCTCAGCGGCACGGCCGACGAACTGCTGGCCCGGGCGACAGCGGTCAGCGAGAAGGTCGCGGCAGCGCGCGAGCTCATCCCTGACGATCGCGTGCGCTTCGTCCTCGCGGGGGGCGACACCGCTGACAAGACGCTCGCGGTGAAGCCGCAGCACTGGCGGATCCTCTCGGTCGTGGATGGTCGGCGCGACGTCGATGGGATGGCCCGCGCGGCCGGTGAGGGGAAGCTCGCCACGCTCTGGACGCTCGCCGAGCTCCTTCAGCAAGGACTGATCCGGATGATCGAGGCCCCGCCGCCGAAGCCAGCCCGCAAGCGCGTACACCGCGCACCCAGCGAGGTCACTGCAGAGGCCGCCGAGCCTGCGCTGTTCCCGAAGCCTGCTCAGGCGGCCGACCCGGGCGACGCGCCGACCATCGTCGCGGAGCGGCTCACAGCGGAGGTCGATGCGCGCCTGGCCGCCATCGCCGCGTTGACAGGGGAGTCGGTTGCCGCGCTGAGCCCGGACCCTTCTGCGGGACAGACGCCCACGGATGCCATCGCGAGCGATGCGCCGCCGAGCAAGGTGCCGGCGAGCGGAGCGAAGGTCGAAGAGAACGACGACCTCACGCAGGTCATCGTGGCCCACTACCTCCCGCCGACCATGGATCGCCCGGCCGTCCAGGCGCCAAGGACAGAGGCGCCGGCGCGGGGCGGCCTGTTCGGCCTTTTCCGGGGCCGCAGCGTGCGCACCGCGCAGGACGAGGTGACGCTCCCATCCGCGGAGCAGCTCGCCCAGCTGGCGAACGCCCTGCTGACCAGGGCCGCACAGACCCCGGGGTCGCAGCCCTCCCAGTCCGCCGTGCAGCACCTGCAGCAGCTCTATCAGGCCAGACCGATCGGCCATCGCGTTCCCACGCGTGAGGTCGGTGGCGGTGATCCTCTCCTCGGCGCTCGGGTGCCGGACCTCGTCGATGAGGAGACGATCGCGCAGGATCCCGCCGGCGACCGCTTCCTGCCGGTCCTCGCCGCGCTCGTCGAGCGGATCCGCGACGTCGAAGGCCGCGCGATGGGGACCTCGAAGGCGATCGCTCTGTACCGCGAGGCCGTCGCAGAGGTGTTCGGCGAAGCCAGGCACAAGAGCGCGACGACGATGATGATCAGGAGCGTCGCCACGGCTACCGCCCGCGCGCGCGTGACGGTCCGCATAGGCGGTCCTCGCGGACCCTACGAGCTGTCAGGGCGGGAGTGCACGATCGGCCGCTCCGCCTCGAGCTACATCGTCCTGCAGGACAGCAGCGTGTCGGGCCAGCACGCTCGGCTCATCCCCCGTCCGGACGGCTACACCCTCGTCGATCTCGGCAGCCGCAACGGGACGACCGTGAACGGTGAGCGCTTGGACGGTCAACGTGTGCTTCGCGGCGGTGAGGCGATCGGCATCGGCGAGGCGATCCTCGACTTCGAGATCATCCCCACCTGATGGCCCCGACCACCGACGCCGCGACCGGCGAGCGAGTGCGCTATGCGTTCGCTTCAGACGTCGGCCGGCGTCGGGAGAAGAACGAGGACGCTGTTGCGGTCATCGCTCCCGAGAGTGACCAGGACTGGGCGTTCGACCTGGCGGCCGTCGTGTGTGACGGCGTCGGCGGTCAGCCTCACGGCGACATGGCGAGCCGGATCGCCGTCGAGATGCTGGTACAGGCCCTCTCGCGCAAGGACGGCGCGCTCTTAACGAACCGGCTGGTCCGCGCGATCGAGGCTGCGAATGAGGCGGTCCGCGAGTTCGCACGGCGAGCCGCGGACGGAGCGCCACTCGCATCGACCGTCGTGGTCGCGGTCCTGCGGGAGCGCGCGCTGACGGTCGCGCACGTCGGAGATTCGCGCGCCTACCGGCTTCGAGGCGGGAAGCTCGATGTCTTGACGCTGGATCACTCGGTCGTCCAAGAGCAGGTGCGCCACGGCCTGCTCGATGCCGCAGCGGCGAAGGGCCACCTCCTGCGCAGCCGTCTCAGCCGGGCGGTCGGATCCGAGGAAGGCATCACTGCGGATGTGGCGGAGCACCGCCTGCAGGGCGGCGACGTCGTTCTCGTCTGCAGCGACGGGCTGCACGCCTTCGTCGATGAGACCCTGGTCGCCGCCGCGATCGATGACGACCTGCAGGCGAGCGCCCAGCGGCTCGTCACCCTCGCCAACGAGGCGGGCGGTAAGGACAACTGCACCGTCGCTCTCTTGCGGACGCGATGAGCGGACGGAGACGGTCAGGATGAGCGGCTGGCTGACCGAGACCAGCGGGGAGCGCAGGGGACGGATGCACCCTCTCGGCGAGCAGCCCCTGACCATCGGACGCGCGGCCGAGAGCGACGTCGTGGTCATGAGCGCCGAGGCTTCGCGACGTCATGCCCGCATCACCTGGGACGGCGACCGCCACGTCGTCGAGGATCTCGGCACCAAGAACGGGACGTTCGTCAACGGCACGCGCGTCGGCGAGCCGACCGCTCTCCGCGAAGGCGACGAGGTCGGGGTACCGGGGCTGCTCCTGCTCTATCGCTCCAGCGAAGAGACGATGGTCTTCCCCGCGCGCCAGCCTCGTGCAGGGACGCTGACGTTCCTCTTCTCGGACCTGCGTGACTTCACGCGCTACGCCGAGACGCAGGGCGACGACGCCGCGGCGCGACTGGTCGTCGAGTACCGCGGGATCGTGCGGCGCGAGATCGCCCGAGCCGAAGGGGCCGAGGTGAAGACCGAAGGCGACAGCTTCTTCGTCGTCTTCCAGGGCGCCCGGGCCGCTCTCGACTGCGCTATCGCCATCCTTCAGGAGCTCGACCGGCGAGCCGCCGCGGGCCTCGAGCCGATCGCCGTGGGCATCGGCCTGCACGCTGGCGAGGCCGTCGTCCACGACAACAACTACGTCGGGGCGGCCGTGAACCTGGCGTCGCGGCTGACCGGGCAGGCTCGCGCCGGCGAGATCCTCATCAGCGAGGTCGTGCGCAGCCTGCTGCGGACATCAGGCCTTCCCCCGCTCGCCGAGCGTGAAGGCCTGATGCTCAAGGGGGTGGACGACCCGCCCCGCGTGTATTCGGTCCAGTGGCGGACGGACCCGCTCCCGGCCTGACCCCCGCGTGTGCGCGCGACGAGCGCGCACACGGACAAGCCTCGATCCCGTATCGACCGCTTGCCCGGACGTATACCGAGCAGTGGAGCGCGTTGAGCATGAAGGACGCACGCCTCGCGCAGCTCCGGCGATGCCGGGCTCTCGTCACTTCGGGAAGGGTGGGCCTCGCTCCTGTCGTCATCCGCTCGCCGCCGCCTGGCGGCGTTCGTCATCGCGCTGCTCGCGCTCAGCGCCTTCGGGATCCCGCAGCCGGCCGGCGCCGATGCGGGCGGTCCCGCGCACGGCCCCACGG
>JBOGTE010000132.1:0-6103 GCA_050692015.1 Candidatus Limnocylindria bacterium | reverse complement strand
GTGCAGCTGCGGCTTGCGGCCGGCCCGCCCCGCGCCCTTCAGCCCCGGGCGGCCCCGGACCTTCCACGCGTGGTACCAGTGGTGCGCGCTGACCCGCGTCACGCCAAGCTGTTGGGCCACCGCCGCCTGCGATTCGCCTCGCGCGAACAGCCGCGCGGCCTGCAGCCGGCGCACTTCCAACGCGGCAAAATCCCGTCGGGGAGTGGACATGCGTCAGCATGCGATGATACCCGCGAAATCCGTTAGTATATTCAGCGAGAGTCATTAGATGTGAGGGCGGGGACGCACGTGCCGGCGACCAAACACGAAGATCGGTGGCGCCTCGTGCCGGGGATCCTCGGCCCGTGCGTAGCGCGCGAAGCCGGCGACCGCCCGGAGCCGGCGCTCCCGCTGCCAGAGCGACCGCGCCATCGCCGCCCACTCGGTCGCCGTCTCCGTCCGGACGTGTGTGTCGCCGCGATCGACGGCCCATTGCACGAACGCGTGCAGCAAGGCCTCCTCCGCTTGCAGCCGAAAGCCGACCGCTCGACGGAGCGCCAGGTAGGCGTCGACGCGCGGCCTCAACATGACGACCCTGCCGCGTCGGGCCAGGGTTGCGCGACCTGGCGGAGCCGGCCGAGATCCACCTTGGCGTAGAGCGCCGTCGTGTTGACGTCGCGGTGGCGCAACACGGCGCCGATCGCGTCGAGCGTCGCGCCGTCGCGGAGCAGCCGGGTCGCAAGCGAATGGCGCAGGACGTGGGTCCCCCGGGACGGCGCCTGAATGCCGGCGCGCCCGATCGCGCGACCGACGACATCGCGCACGCCGCTCGCGCGAATCGGGTGGATCGGCGGGCGGACGGTCAGGAAGACGTGGTCCGTGGCGGCGGCGGGACGCTCGGCCTGGAGAGAGCCGAGGATCGCATCGCCCGCGTCCTGCGGCAGCGGCAGCCGTGTCTCGCGCCGCCCCTTGCCGACGACGCGCAGCCGGCCCCGCTCCCACTCAATGTCGCCGAGCCGGAGCGCGACGACATCCCCCGCGCGCAGACCGAGGCGGGCCAGCAGCAGCAGCATGGCGCGATCGCGCCGCGCGACGGAACTGGGGCGATCGCAGGCCTCGAGGATGCGCTCCACATCGGCATCCGGGAGGTAGCGGGGGACCGTGGCCAGCCGCCACGTGGGCATCGTGGGAACGGCCGCGACGAGGTCGGGCGAGCACCGCCCGTGCACGACGAGCCACCGGAGGAAGCATCGGACGATCGTCGTGACACAGCCCGCCGACGCGGGCGCATGCTGCCGGATGTACTCGGCCGCTGCAGTTTGACCACTCCGACGGACTCTGGCAGGATCGCCGCACGATGGCAGGGGCTTTATCCGCGCTGTGCCACGGCTGGGATCGGCCCGGGACGAGCCCGGCCGTGACGGAGGATGGGTGTTATGTTACCTTCTATGAAGCGGCTGCCCCTCGTCAATTCCGTTTTGCGAGTGAATCGCATCCAGCTCTCTCGAGGTTCGGTCATCCTTCTATTCGCGCTCTGAAGATGGCGAGGCTCTGCTCGCCGGCGCATGAGGGGAGTCGAGGAGTGGGGGCGCCATCTACGCGACGGCTCTGCGACGGCAGCCCAGGAAACATTCGCGCTCACCCACCCGTCGAACCTGCGAGAGATCGCACGGAGCACACCATCCAGGGATCCGTTAGGCCGGCACAGCCTGGGGCACCGCGTCGAGCTCACGCTGGCGCGACTTGTACACGGTCCCATCGCGCAAGAGTGCGAAGAGGATCCCGGCCAGCCGGCGCGCGAGCGCCACGACGGCGATGCCCTTGCCGCGCCGGGCGGCGATGCGGCCGGCCCACTCCCGCAGCGGCGCCGTGCGGGGATCGTGGAGCCGGAGCATGGAGACCGCGGCCTGGATCAGCAGCCACCGCACCCGGCTCGAACCCGCTTTGGTGATCCGTCCCCGGCGCTGCGTCTCCCCCGAGCTCAGCTCGCGCGGGACCAGCCCGAGGTACGCTTCGACCTCGTGCGCCCGCCGGAAGCGGGCCGCGTCGTCGAGCGCGGCCACAAAGGCCGCGGCCGTCACCGGGCCGATGTTGGGGACGCTCTGCAGCCGGCGCACCCGCTCGTCCGTCTGCGTGACCGCGGCGATCCGCTCATCCGAGTATGCGAGCTGCTGCTGGAGGTGGCGCATCACCGCCAGCAGAGGCGCGACCTTCTATGAAGCGGCTGCCCCTCGTCAATTCCGTTTTGCGAGTGAATCGCATCCAGCTCTCTCGAGGTTCGGTCATCCTTCTATTCGCGCTCTGAAGATGGCGAGGCTCTGCTCGCCGGCGCATGAGGGGAGTCGAGGAGTGGGGGCGCCATCTACGCGACGGCTCTGCGACGGCAGCCCAGGAAACATTCGCGCTCACCCACCCGTCGAACCTGCGAGAGATCGCACGGAGCACACCATCCAGGGATCCGTTAGGCCGGCACAGCCTGGGGCACCGCGTCGAGCTCACGCTGGCGCGACTTGTACACGGTCCCATCGCGCAAGAGTGCGAAGAGGATCCCGGCCAGCCGGCGCGCGAGCGCCACGACGGCGATGCCCTTGCCGCGCCGGGCGGCGATGCGGCCGGCCCACTCCCGCAGCGGCGCCGTGCGGGGATCGTGGAGCCGGAGCATGGAGACCGCGGCCTGGATCAGCAGCCACCGCACCCGGCTCGAACCCGCTTTGGTGATCCGTCCCCGGCGCTGCGTCTCCCCCGAGCTCAGCTCGCGCGGGACCAGCCCGAGGTACGCTTCGACCTCGTGCGCCCGCCGGAAGCGGGCCGCGTCGTCGAGCGCGGCCACAAAGGCCGCGGCCGTCACCGGGCCGATGTTGGGGACGCTCTGCAGCCGGCGCACCCGCTCGTCCGTCTGCGTGACCGCGGCGATCCGCTCATCCGAGTATGCGAGCTGCTGCTGGAGGTGGCGCATCACCGCCAGCAGAGGCGCGACCTCGGAGCGCAGCCGCCCGGGCAGGGGCAGCGCCATCACGCGGCGCGGGAACGCTTCGGCGCTCCCCGTCGGCACCGGCCAGCCGCGCTGCCGGAGCAGCGCGCGGCTCAGCGAGATGTACCGCGTCCGGGTCCGCACCAGGGTGTCGCGGACGGTGAGGCGGGCCCGAACATGGCGCTGGGCATCGGAGAGCCGGTGGGCGGGCCGGTACGCGCCCAACAGACAGGCCTCGGCCAACGCGCGGGCGTCCCGGCGGTCGGTCTTCACCTTGCGGGTGCGGGTCGCGTACATGGGGGCGAAGTTCGGGTCGGCCACGACGACTTGGTGGCCCAGGGCCTCCAGGCACCGCGCGACCCACTCACTCTCCGTCGAGGACTCGAGGAGGATGCGCGCGGGCGCCCGCTCGCCCAGCTCCTCGGCGAAGCGTCGCGGCTGGGTGGGGATCCGGCGCTCGATCAGCTCGCCCCCCTCGGCCAGGATGCAAATCTGGCTGTCCTTCTTGTGGACGTCAATGCCAATATGATCCATGGCTGGCCCCTCCTCAGTGCGCCTGTGAGCGCGTTCTCTCTGTGGGGCAGTCTATGCCACCACGTCGAGTGGGGGGTCAGCCGCTTCATCCCATCTACTCTCTCTCGCGCCCGACCCCGAGCCCCCGAACGAAGCCGGTCAGGTCGTCCAGCGGCCGTCCCGGGGGAAAGACCTCGGTCACCCCCGCCTGGCGGAGCACCGGGATATCTTGAGGCGGAATTGCTCCGCCCACCAGCACCGGCGCGGCGACGCCCTGCGCCGCCAGGAGGCGCATCAGCTCGGGCACCAGCGTGCCGTGGCTGCCCGACAGGCTGGAGAGCGCGATCAGGTCCGGATCCTCCTGGAGAGCCTGGGCGACGAGCTGGTCCGGGAACTGGTTGCCGAGATACACGACCTCGAGGCCCGCGTCCCTCAGCACGCGCGCGACCATGACCGAGCCCCGCCAGTGGGAGTCGAGCCCCAGGATCGCGACGAGCACCTTCAACCGCCCTGCTCCTACCGTCCGAAGAGCGGCATGGCCCACACCCCGAGGATGTCGCGGAAGCGGCGGTGCACCTCGCCGAGCGTGGCGCCCGCTTCCACCGCCTCCAGGACCGCGGGGAAGGCGTTGTCGCCGCGGCCGAGCACGGCGTCCAACTGGTCGAGTGCCCGCGCGACCGCATCGCTGTCGCGCGCCTGGCGCCACTTTTGCAGCCGCTCGGCCTGCCGCGGCGCGGCGGCGGGCTGGGCGAAGACCGGGCGCGGGCGATCAGGCTCGACGAAGCAGTTGACGCCGACGACCTTGATGCGCCCGTCCTTCACGCCCATCTGGTGCTCGTAGGCCGAGCGGGCCAGCTCCGTGTGGACCCAGCCCCGCTCGGTGGCGGCGACGATGCCGCCCACGGTCTCCACGGCCCCGAGGAAGTCGAGCACCCGCGCTTCCACGTCGCTGGTGAGGCACTCGACGTAGTAGCTGCCCCCGAGCGGGTCGATCGTCGCCGTCACGTTCGTCTCGTGCAGGAGCACCTGCTGGGTGCGCATCGCGAGCGTGATGGTCTCCTCCGTAGGTAACCCGAGCGCCTCATCGAAGGCTGACACGTGGAGCGACTGTGCGCCGCCCAGCACCGCCGCCAGCGCGTGGTACGCCGAGCGGACGATGTTGACCTCGGCCTGCTGGGCCGTGAGGGCCACCCCGGAGGTCTGGACATGGAAGCGGAGGGCCCAGGAGCGGGGGTCCCGCGCGCCGAACTCGTCGCGCATCATGCGGTGCCAGATCCGGCGCGCCGCGCGGTACTTCGCCACCTGCTCGAAGAGATCGTTCGACGCCGAGAAGAAGAAGCTGAGGCGCGGAGCCGCTTGGTCGGGCTCGATCCCCCGCCTCCGGAGCTCGCGAACCACCGCCCCGGCGTGGGCGAAGACGAGCCCCAGCTCCTGGACGGTTGTCGCGCCCGCCTCCTCGAGGTTGTAGCCCACGAAGCTGATGGGGTTCCAGCGGGGGAGGTGCCGCAGGCAGTATTCCACCGTGTCGCACGACAGGCGGAAGGACGCCGCCGGCGCCAGCGGCTGGGGCGCCGTCGTCACCGCGCACTCCATCAGGAAGTCGTTCTGGCAGGTACCCGCCAGTCGATCCGGCGGCACGCCGGCCGCGCGCGCCGCGGCCACGTACATGGGCATGGCGATCGCCGCCATGCCGGGATTACACGTCACGAGCGAAACGCTGACCTGATCGACCGGGATCCCCGCGAAGAGCCGCGCCACGTCGTCCTGGCAGTCGACGGCGACCCCGCCGAGCCCGGCATCGGCGCGCGCCTCTGGCGCGTCCGAGTCGTAGCCGCGGAGACTCGGGTAGTCAAAGGTGATGTTCAGCCCCGTCGCGCCCTGGGCCAGCAGGTAGCGGAGCCGCTCGTTGGTGTCCTCGGGCGTGCCGTAGCCGGCCAGCGGCCGCAGCGTCCACGCCCGCCGTCGGTACATCGCCGGGTAGGCGCCGCGGGTGAAGGGCGGCTCGCCAGGAAACCCGAGGTCTCGCCCGTAGTCCAGGTCAGCGACGTCCAGCGGCCCGTAGAGCGGCTTGACGGGCACGCCCGCCGCAGTCAGGCGGTCGTCGTCGGGACCGAAGTGCTTCGCGTGCCACCGGGCGAACTCTTCCTTCAATGGTGCCTCCATGGCTCCCTCGCTGACCGGGTCGTTCTGATCATGGCGCCTCGCGGCCGGCGATCACGCGAGGGTCGTCGCCGGCCGCTCACGGCTCGCTCTCGGCACCGAGCAAGGTGCAGGCCTCGGGAGGGATCCGGAGGAACACGCGGTCCCCGATTCGGATTGCCCCGGAGGCGTGAGTGCGCACGCGTAGCGGGCCGCACTTCGTCCTCGTGAGGAGATCCACGAAGCTTCCCTGGAAGACGACGAGCTCCACGTCGCCAGCGACCACGTTGGGCTCGCCGTCGGGAGCCTGCCGGCTCAGAAGCACGTCCTCGGGCCGCACCAGGATGATCACGCGCTCGCCCGGTCGGCGACTGGGCGCGAGCCGCCGGCACGCCAGCACGCTGCCGTCGGATAGCGTCACCATCGTCCCGCCGTCGGAGGATTGAGAGGCCAACGTGCCCTCGACGAAGTTACCGTCGCCGACGAAGTCGGCGACGAACC
>JBOGTE010000131.1:0-6185 GCA_050692015.1 Candidatus Limnocylindria bacterium | reverse complement strand
GGACGCGGTGTCGAGCGCACCGGGCGCGGGGTCGCGGCGGCACGCGCCCTGGGCCGGGGCGTGCTCCTGCGAACGGGCGGACGCGGGGTGGCCCGGGGCGTCGCCCTCGGGGCTGGCGTCCGGGCCGGGGCGGCCGTCCGTAAGGGCGCGGCGGTGCGTACGGGAGCGGGCGTCGGCCGCCGCGCGACCTCGCGATCGTCTTGGAAGAAGACGTACCGGTCGAGCTTCAGGGTCGTGCCCGTCCACACGTAGTTGGCGTAGATGTCACCGCTGACGGCACGTCCATCGGTCATCTTCGTCCGCTTGTTGGAGAGGGCCGCGTCGTACGCGCTCTTCTGGCCGCTGCCGACCTGGGCGACCTTCTTGGCGTAGGTGCCCGCGTTCTGCTGGACGGTCTTCGACGTGTACGTGGTCACGGGTCCGCTCCGCTTGACCACGTCGCCGGCCCAGACCTGGTTGACGCGGTGGAGGCCCAAGGAAGCCGCGACGGTCTGCGCGCGCGGTGCCGGCCGCGGCGTGGGTCGAGGGGCGGCCTTCGGTGCCGCCCGCTTGACGCTGCGGCCCGAGGACCCGCCACCGTCGAAGCAGGCCGCGCTGCATCCCTCGGCCAGGCTCCCCGGCACGAGCAGGAGGGCGATCACGAAAGCGAGCCACCTCATCGGGCGGAGCTCGCGGACAGGATCCGCACGCCCGTGACCGGCCGCGAGAGCAGGACCCCGAACGCGGGCGTGCGCACCGGCAGCTCGAGCTCGATGCGGACGGTGGGGCCCTCGTAGCGCTCGCCGGTCCGCGGATCGAGGCCGCCCCCTGACGGGAACACGGCGACGTCGGCCGACGTCGCGATCTGATCCGGAGAGCGGGCGAGGCGGTCGGCGAGAGGCGCCAGGTTGAGCGCGAGATGCTGGCGCGCGACGCTCGCGGCGTCGGCGGAGAGCCGCAGCGACCCGCTCCGCGCGAGCTCCGCAGTGTCCTGGTCGTTCACGGCCACGACGGTGGCGAGGTCGGCCGCGAGGCGAGCGCGCTCGGCGACGAGGCGCGCCATGCCGAGCTCCAGCACGCCCACGGTCACCACCACGAGCAGCGGCAGCAGCAGGATCGTGACGAGGGCCAGCGAGCCCGCCTGATCGCGGTAGAAGGCGGTCATCGGGCGAGCTCGCCGCGCGCGACCGCGGTCGATGTCAGCGGCATGTCGGCGCTGAACGCGAACGGGATCGCGATCCGCACGCTGTGCCGGACCGTGACGCGGACCGGCTCCCGCCAGCCCACCCGCGCGGGGGCGACGGTGACGGTGGCGCGCGCCGGGTCGATCCCGGCATCGCGGAGCGCGTCCGAGAGGAGCTGGCGGACGGCGGGCGTGTCGCCGCCGACCTCGCCCGCGAGGCGCGCGGCGTGGCCGGTGGCCGCGTCCTGGGCCAGCCAGCGGTGGAACACGTTGCCGAACTGGAGGATCGCGAAGAGCAGCGGCAGGAGGACGACGATCATCAGCGTCGTCTCGAGCGTCGCCGTCCCCGCGTCCGACCGCATGGCGCTCAACGGACCGACTGCATCTGGACGACGAGCGCCTGCAGGCGGGCAACGAGGCCGTCGTTCCAGGCCGAGATCCCGACCACCAGCGTCCCCAGGACGACGGCGGCGCCCACGATGTACTCGATCGTCGCGAGTCCGACGGTCTCGGCGGCAAATCGCCTTCTGGGCATCTCCGACCTCCTCTTGCGAGGCCAGAGGGTCGGCACCCGCTTGAGGCGCCTAGGTCATCGCACCTTTCCCAGGCCTCGCTCGAGCAGCTCCTCGTCCATCTCGCCGATCTGGATGTGGCGGATGGTGCCGTCCGCGTCCACGAAGAACGTGGAGGGGACGCTGGCCAGGCCGTAGCGGCGCGCGGTGGAGAGGCCGACGTCGAGGACGGGCTCGAGGCGGACCAGGCCCAGCTCGTCGAAGAAGGCGCGGATCCTGTCGCCGTCCTCGTCCAGGTCCACGGCCAGGAACGCCCACTCGGGGTTCGCCGCGGCCGCCTCCTCGAGGATCGGCATCTCCTCGCGGCAGGGCAGGCACCAGGTCGCCCAGAAGTTGATGACGACGGGCCGGCCCGCGAGCGTCGCGAGCGATGCCCGGGACCCGTCGGGCCGCACCCACTCGAAGTCCGGCGGGCGCTCTCCGATGCGCGCGGCCGTCGGGCCGCCCTCCACCTGGCGGACGATCACGCCGACGTTGGAGGGACCCGGGACGAGCGGCCCCTCCTCGCGCGGCAGCGACGGCCAGAAGAAGGCCGCGACCGTCGCGAGCGCGATGGCGCCCACGATCAGCGCGGCGATGGGGCGCGGGAAGCGGACGGCCTCGCGGGCCGCGTCGTTCGCGGCGCTCATGTATCGAGCCTACGCCGCGGTCAGCCGAGCAGCGGCAGGAAGTTGAAGAGCTGCACGATCCGCAGGAAGTGGCCGGACACCAGGAGCAGCCCCATGACGATGATCAGCGTGCCGCCGACGAGGTTCACCGCCCGCTGGTTGCGCGCCAGCCAGCGTGCCGCGGCGCGGGCCGACCCCAGGCCGCCGGCGATGAGCAGGAACGGCACGCCCATCCCGAGCGAGTACGCCAGGAGGAGCACGGCACCCGAGGCGATCTCGAGGTTGAGCATCAGGGTCAGGATCGCGCCGAGGTACGGGCCCACGCAGGGCGTCATCCCCACCCCGAACGCAGCCCCGATCAGGTAGGAGCGGGGCAGGCCGGTGGTCTCGCCCTCCAGGCGCAGCTCCATGCGCCGCCCCAGGAGCGGGATGGTGATGAGTCCGACCATGTGCATCCCGAGCACCACCAGGAGCACGCCGCCGGCCTGCTGGAGCCGGAAGACCATCTCGCCCGCGAGCGCGCCGACCAGCGCGATGCCCACCCAGAGCAGGGTGAAGACCGTGCTGAACCCGAGCACGAAGGCCAGGGCGTGGACCACCGTGCGCGTGCGCGCCCGGCCCGTGAGCGCGGCCTCGCCGGCGATGTTCACCAGGAACGCTGGCACCAGCGGCAGCACGCACGGGGATAGGAACGAGAGGATCCCCGCCCCGAAGGCGATCGCGACGTTCACCTAAGCCGAGCCTAGTGGCCCGGCCGGGTCGCGCTACGAGCGATCCCTAGACTCCGCCCATGGCAGTACCGGTGACGAAGCCGATACGCGAGGAGCGGCGCTTGGTCACTTGCATGTTCGTGGACGTCGTCGGCTCGACCGAGCTCACCATGAGCCTCGGCGCCGAGCGCTTGAAGCGCGAGCTAGGCGCGGCATTCGGCGACCTGAGCGGGATCATCACCTCGCACGGCGGGACGGTCGAGAAATACGTCGGCGACGCCATCTACGCCATCTTCGGGGCGCCGGTCGCGCACGAGGACGACCCCCTCCGCGCCGTCCGGGCGGCGGAAGCGCTGCGCGAGTGGGCGACAACCGGCTCTTTCGCGGTGCGCATCGGCGTGGAGACCGGCGAGGCCGTCATCGACCTCGAGGCCGCGGCGAGCACGCGTCAGCAGATGAGCGTCGGTCCCGTGGTGAACATCGCGGCGCGCCTCCAGCAGCGGGCCGAGCCCGGCGAGGTACTTGTCGGACCGACGTGCGCCGCGGCGGCCGAGGCCGCGGAGCTCGCGCCACTCGGCGAGTTCGAGCTGAAGGGGGTCGGCCGCGTCCCGGTCTTCCGGCTGGTGCGCGTCGGGGTGGCTCCCGAACGTCGGCTGCCATTCGTCGGCCGCTCTTCCGAGCTCGACCTGCTCGCCGCCGCCGTCCGCCGCGCGCGGTCCGGCCGCGCGGTCCTCGTGCTCGTCAGCGGCCCGCCGGGTCAGGGCAAGACGCGGCTGGTACGCGAGCTCGTCGACAGCCTCGGGGCCGATGCGACCGTGCTTCTGGCGCGCTGCCGACCCAGCGGAGAGATCGGTGCGCTCGCCCCGCTGCGCGAGCTGCTCGGGGTCGCCGACGACGCGGAGCTCGGAGCGCGGGTCGGGTCGCTCTTCGACCCCGCGGAGGCCGCACGGATCGCGGGCGCTCTCGCGCATAGCGCGGGCCTTTCCTCGTCGCCATCGCTCGGCGCGCTAGGAGCCGCCGAGCGGGACGATGAGATCGCCAACGCCTGGCGACGCTATCTCGCCGCCCTCGGGCGGCAACGGCTCTTGGCGCTCTGGCTCGAGGACGTCCACTGGGCGGATCCCGCGATCGTCCGCCTCACCGATCGCCTGACCCTGGGCGGTGGGCCGCTGCTCATCATCGCCACCGCTCGGCCCGAGTTCGCGGAGCAGGCGGGCCTGCGGCCCAGTGGCGACCGCTTCTTCATCGAGCTCGAAGGGCTCGAGACCGAGGACAGCCGACGCCTCGCGGCCAGCGCCGGGCGCGCCGACGAGCGCGCCATCAGCCGGGCCGAGGGCAACCCCCTCTTCGTCATCGAGCTGGCGCGCGCGCGGCCGGCAGCGGAGGAGATGCCGCTCACGCTCCAGGGCGCTCTCGGCGCGCGACTCGACGAGCTGGAGCCCGCCGACCGCGCCCTCCTGAGCAGCGCCGCCGTCGCCGGCGAGACATTCACGGCCGCGGACGCCGCGTTCCTCGCGCGCCGCGATCCGGGCGAGACCAGACGTGCGCTCGCGATGCTGACCGACCGCCACTACGTCGACGCGATCGACGGCTCGTATCGGTTCCACCACTCGCTGCTCCGCGACGTCGCCTACAGCCGGCTGCTGACCGCAGAGCGGATGAACGCGCACGCACGCTACGCGCGGGATCGGCTCGCCGACGACGTCGAGGCCCGCGCGCATCACTGGTCGCAGGCACTGCGTCCGCCCGACGCCGAGTGGGTCTGGCAGGGCTCCGCCGAGCTGCCCCAGATGCGCCGCGAGGCGTTCGCGGCCCTTCTGGCCGCGGGCAAGCGGCAGGGCACGTTCTTCGCGCCGGAGCGCGCCGCCGCGCTGCTACAGCGCGCGCTCGACCTCGCCGAGGGACCCGCGGACCGTGCCGCAGCCGAGCGGACCTTGGCCGACGCGTACGCGCGCGATCTGCGCGGCGATGAAGCCTGGGCGCACTACCGCGCAGCCCTCGCCGCCTACCGCGAGGCCGGCGCCGTTCCGCCGGACTTCTTTCTTGGGCCGCTCAAGGTGCGCACGCGTTGGGGCGCGTTCCGGGAGTTCCCGCCGCCGGAGGAGCTGCACGCGCTCACCCGCGAAGCGGAACAGGTCGCGCGAGCCGGCGGCGATGAGAGCACGCTCGCGCGGGTCCTCGTCTACTCCGCCTTCGAGGACCTGGATCCAGCCGCCTCACCGGGCGACCGCGTGCGCATCGACGAGGCCGTGCGGCTGGCGGAACGATCGGGTGACGTCGAGGCGCGCCGTGAGGTGCTCGGCTGGTTCGCCAACCAGCTGATGCGCGAGCTGGATCTCGACGGCGCGGTGCGCGTGCTCGACGAGGTCGAGGCGCTCGGACCACCGGACGACCTCGACCTGCAGGATCATCTCCGCGGACGCGCGCTCGTTGCGATGCGGCTCGGCGACCTGAACGGCCTCAACGCGCTGGCCGATCGTCTCGTCGAGGTCAGCCGTCGCATGGGTCCGCACCTGCGTACGCACGCGGACGTCTATGCCGCGTACGCCGCTCTCGCGCGCGGTGACTGGGCGGAGGTCGAGCGGATCGCGCACGCCACGGCGCGGCTGGTCGAGGAGGCCGCGGCTACGAGGTTCTGCGGCTCCGCGGGCATGACCGTCGCGGTCGGCGCGGCCAGCCACGCGAAGGCAGGCAGGTTCGACGAGGCGCGCGCGCTCGTCCGGACGCTTGACGCGCGCGGCTACGACTGGAGCGAGCAGTCGCCGGTGGCGCGCCCGTTCGCCCTCGCGCTCACCGGCGCGAGCGTCGTGCCCCCGGCGCCGAGCGAGAACCTGGCGCCGTTCGTGGCGTTCGTGGCGGTCGCGCGCCGAGATCACGATCGGGCTCTCAAGGCGGCGGCGGCGCTCGAACGCGCCTCGGCCGGCGGCGCGCGCTTCTACCGCGCACTGGCGGACGCGGTGCTGGAAGAGGTCGCGGCCGACCGCGGCGGTCCGACGCCCGAGCACGCCGGCCTCCTCCAGATCGGCTATGTCGGCTGGAGCGACCTGCTGCGGCGGCGGGTGGACGCGGAGTACTAGGGGCGCAGGGTCCCGCGCGCCGGAGCGGCCACCGCCCGGCGCAGCCGGGTCAGGGT
>JBOGTE010000130.1:0-6483 GCA_050692015.1 Candidatus Limnocylindria bacterium | reverse complement strand
CCCCCACGCCGAGCTCGGCGAGAGCCCGGCCCACGACGAGGTGGAGGCGATCCTGGGTCCCCTCACTTCGACCTGGTGACGCACTCCGTGAGCCCGCGGCCGCCGCCATCCGCGGCAAGTTCGACATGCGGACCCGACGAGCACATCCCGCTCGAGACCCGCTAGGCGCCTAACGGCTCGCCGCCGCCTTAACCCATCGGAGGATCTCGGCGCTCTGGATCTCGCCGGCCGAGCGGATCTTGAGCATCCGGTTGGTCTTCCCACCCTCGAGCTTCTTCTTCGGATCTGGGAGCGCCGGCACGAAGAAGTTCAGCCCGACGTGCTCCTTGAACGACGCGAGCGCGCACACGTTCCTGCCGGCCTTCTGGTAGACGGGCACGCCCCACTTGATGGTCACCTCGGCGTCCGGCATGGCCTGGCGCACGAGCGCGTCAATCTTCCTGAGCAGGCCCGTCTTGTCGGCCGGCTGTTCGGCTATGTAGCGCTGGACGACGCCGTCCCCTGGCTTCGCGGTCGGCTTCGGCATCTCAGACCTCCTTCTCCACGGCGTACCAGAGCATCGCGGTCCCGCTCCGCATCCCAACCTCCCGTTCTGCTTTTCGGGTGTTGCCCCTTAGACGGCCGCCGGCCCCGGATCTCATCGGTCTTGGCCGCTCTACCGCGCCTCAGCGCGGAACCTACTAGCCCGCTCGACCGGATAGGGCGAATGCCTTCCGGAGGATCCGCCTGACCGCGGGCCGCCCGGCATCGGCCGGTGACGCGAGCCGGATCGACCGCATGCTCTTTCCACCGCCTTCGAGCACCCCGCTCCCATCGTCCAGCTCGCGGCCGCGGTAGAAGTACAGGTGCGCGTAGGTCGGGAAGATGCCGATCCCGGCGACGTCGTCGTCGTCGAGCTGATAACGCGCCAGCTTCCACAAGGCGCTGCGATAGCGCGGCGCCTTCGTCTGGTATGCCACCTCCTTCGCCTTCGGGGCCGCGGCCTTCACGGTCCGGCGCGCGGCCCGAACGATCGGCCGCACGGCGGCCGGGATGCTCCTCAGGTGGTCCGCCATCGTGATCTGGGTCGCCATCGGTCTGCTCCTCTCGTCTAGGTCCTCCTACAGAACTGACGAACGCCAACACGGATCCTCGACATCGCGCTATCTCGAAGAGCGGCGCGGGACTCGCTAGCTCGCGGCCGGCACCTTCTCGAGCAGCTTCAGACCCTCGCGGATGAAGGCAGGTAGGTCCTGCGGCTGGCGCGAGGTGACGAGGTTGCGATCCACGACGACCTCTTCATCGACCACGTCCGCGCCGAGCAGCTTGAGATCCGCCTGGATCGTCTTCCACGCCGTCATGCGGTGCTCCTTGTACGACCCGGCCGTGATGAAGATCTGAGGTCCGTGGCAGATCGCCATGACCGGCTTGCCTTCGTCGAAGAACCTCTTCACGAAGGCGACCGCCACGGGATGCGCGCGCAGGCGATCCGGTGAGACGCCTCCGGGGACGAACAGCGAATCGAACTGCTCCGGACTCGCGTCCGAGAAGGCCATCTCGACCGTAACGGTCTCCTTGCCCTTGTCCCCGGTCACCTGCTGTCCGGCCTCGAGGCCGACGATCGTGACCTCATGGCCCGCCTCCTTGAGCGCGTCATATGGCTGGCGGAACTCGGAGTCTTCGAAACCGCGCGCGAGCACACACGCGACCCTCATGACGTCCTCCCCTTAGATTTAGTGGCCTCGCCTCGGGGTCCTGCATCTACCGTTCCGGCCACGCCTGGCCGGTTCCCGATCGCCCAGCCTAGGATCAGATGGTGACCCCGTGGCCGGCGTACTTCTGCGCCGCCGCGAACCTCGCCGCGGTCGTCGCTATGGCCACCGTTCTCGCCCCAGGCACGACGCTGGTCGATGAGCCCGCGCGCGCCGCGTACGTGCGCGAGAACGCCGCGCTCTGGCGCGCCGGATGGTCGCTGTGGGTGCTGGCCGCGATCAGCCTGCTCGTCTTCTACCGCTGGTGGGCTCAGCGGATCCGCGCGAGCGTGGCGCTTCTCTGGATCGCCGCCGCGGGTTTCGCGGTCGATCTCGTGGCCGAGTCGCTGCTCATCGTGGTGGCCCCTGAGCGTCCCGACGTCGCTCGGGTCAGCTTCATCCTGACCGGCGGGGTGGCCAACGGCCTCTACACGCTCGCCGGCGCGCTGCTGTCACGACTGACCCCAGGGATGGACGGCGTCTTCGCTCGCTGGACGTGGACGATGTGGACCCTCGGCGCGGTCCTCTCCGTGGTCACGTTCCTCGAGCTGCCGATCGCGATCGCCGCTGCGAGCGCCGCGCTCTTCGCGCTCTTCATCCCCTGGTGCGTCGCGATGGGAAGGCGGCTCGCCTGAGGCGGATCGTCGTCGCCGGCGGCGCCGGCTTCTTCGGGCGGAACGTCGTCGAGCTGCTGCGCGCAGAGGGGTTGCGACCGCTCATCGCGGGACGCTCGGGCGACATCGTGCTCGATCTGGAAGAAGGTCCCTCGCTACGCGCCGGCCTGCGACCCGGCGACGTGATCGTCGATGCCGCGGGCCCGTTCCAGACGCGGACCACCGGGCTGGTCGAGACCGCGATAGAGATCGGCGCCGACGTCGTCGATCTGAACGAGGGCCTCGCATACGCGAAGCGCGTCGCCCTACTGGACGGCCGGGCGCGCGAGCGCGGCGTAGCCGTGCTGTCATCGTGCAGCGCCGTATCGACCGTCGCCGCGGTCCTGCTGCGCCTCTCCGGCGTCGATCGACCCAGGCGCGTGAGCGCGCTCGTAGCGCCAGCGTCGCGGGAGACGGCGCACGAAGGGACGATCCGGGCTCTGCTCGCATCCGTGGGCAGGCCGATCGAGGTCCGGCGCGAGGGTCGATCCGCACGGGCCATCGGGTGGCGTGAGACACACGCCTTCGCGCTCCCGCGCCGCCGGGGGTATCTGGTCGAGTCCGCGCTGTCGCTGACGCTGCCCGAGGTCTGGCCGACGCTGCGTTCCGTGGACTGCTGGACCGACACGAGGACGTTCGGCGCGAACACGCTCCTCTCGCTCGTCGCCCGCTCGGACGCGCTCCACGCGCTCGCCGAGAACGCCGTCGCGCTCGGCGCGCTGGGCGCCCGCTTCGTCGGCGCCCGCGACGGGGCCTTTGCCCTCGAGGTGGAGGACGAGGCCGGGCGGGTCCGGCGGCTGGCCCTGACCTCCGAGCGCCGCAGCTATCTGATCGCGGCGGCGCCCGCCGCGCTCGCCGCGCGCGCCCTCGCCGAAGGGCGCTTCACTGAGCGCGGCGTCGTGCCGCCGGATCGGCACGTCCCCGCCGACGAGCTCATCCCATACCTGGGCCGTCTAGGCATCCGCCTCCAGCGCGAGTAGGGCATCCTTCCGGCGGACATGGGTACTGTTCCGGCGTGAGCAACGGCAAGCCGTTCGAGTCCATCGACCCGCCCGACCTGTGGCGTGCGCCCGGCTACACGAACGTCACCGTCGCTAGCGGTGCGTACAAGCTGGTCTTCATCGCGGGGCAGACAGCCCTCGATGAGAAGGGCGAGATCGTGGGCATCGGCGACCCTGCGGCGCAGGCCGAGCGGACCTACCTCAACCTCAAGCGTGCGCTCGACGCCGCCGGCGGACGACCCGAGCACGTCATCAAGTGGAACGGCTACCTGGTCGGGGACCATGACTGGCGTGTCATCCTCGCCGGACCGCGCAGCCGCCACTTCGGCTCGATCCGACCCGCATCGACGCACGTGCGAGTCGCGGCACTCATCCGGCCGGAGCTGCTCATCGAGATCGAGGCGTACGCGGTGGTCCCGACGTGAGTAGGCCTCGGGAACAGTCGGACCGCCGCCCGTGTTCCTAGGGCGATGGCCGACTGGAACAGGGGGATCATCGAGGAGTTCCGCGCCAAGGGCGGCAAGGGCGTCACCCACCCGGTGGGCGACCGCTTGCTCCTTCTGACGGTCCGGGGCGCCAAGAGCGGCGAGCCGAGGACGGTCCCTCTGGCCTACCACCGCGACGGCGACCGGTACGTCGTCGCCGCGTCGAAGGGCGGCGCGCCGACGCATCCTGCCTGGTACCACAACCTGGTCGCGCATCGCGAGGCGACCATCGAGGTCGGCACCGAGACGTTCAAGATGCGCGCGACGCCGCTCCCGAAAGGCGAGGAGCGGGACCGCCTCTTCGAGGCCCATGCCACGCTGATGCCGGGATTCCGCAGCTATGTCCCCAAGACGACCAGGATCATCCCGGTGGTCGTGCTGGAGCGCATCTAGCCCGGTCGGAGCGGGCCTACGTCCCGCGCCCGGCGCGTGAGCCGCGCACCGTCTTCGGCTTCGCGGTCTTCGCCGTTCCCGTCCTGCGCTTTCCGACACCCGGGCGGCGCTCGACCGCGGCCCGGCGGGCGCTCCGCTCCGAGCTCTTGGGCGCCTGAGGCACCGTCGTGGCACCCGTGCGGCGCTGTAGCCGCTTCGGCGCGCGACGTGTGGCTTCACGCTTCGCGGCCGAGGAGCGCCGCGCGTTCGGCCGCTTGGCCGGGGGCTTCGGCCTCCGGGCCGCGATCTCCTCGTCGGCCGCCGCGATGGCCGTCTCGAAGCCGCTGGGTGGCGTGCGGCCCTTCAGCTCGGGCTCGGCCTCGTCGCGCAGCTCCAGGTCGGGGTTGCGCTCCTCCTGGCCCTTCGTCACGGCGCCCTTGGGTGCCGAGCGCGGGTCGCGCTCCTTCCGGACGTCCCGCGGCATGTGGTCTTCCGGAGCCTCGTCGCGGACCACACCGCGCGGCGCCGTCCGCGGGAAGTTGCCGTCGCCCTTCGAGTGCTCGCGCTTCGCGGCCAGCGCCTCGCGCGCGTCCGCCGCGCGCTGATCACGGTCCATCGCTCACCTCCGTCGCACGGAAGTCCGCAGCAAGGCCACGGCCAGTACGCGGACCTGGCGGCCTGTCACACCGGCTCGGCGTAGCGTGAGCCGGGTGAAGCTGGTCCCCAAGACCAAGCTGCCGGGCGGCGAGGAGGTGCCGGTCCTCGGTCTGGGCACTCGCGCATGGGCGAGGATGCGCGCAAGCGGAAAAGCGAGGTCGCCGCACTGCGCCTGGGGATGGATCTCGGAATGACCCTCATCGACACAGCCGAGATGTACGGCGACGGCGGCGCGGAAGAGGTCGTGGGCGAGGCCATAAGGCGCCGTCGCGACAGCGTGTTCATCGTCTCGAAGTTCTACCCGCGGAACGCGACCCGCGAGGGCATGCTTCGCGCCTGCGAGCGCAGCCTGAAGCGGCTCCAGACGGACCGCATCGACCTCTATCTGCTGCACTGGCGCGGCGAGGTCCAGCTCCGCGAGACGCTGGGCGGCTTCGGGGAGCTCCTGCGGACCGGGAAGATCCGCTACGCCGGCGTCAGCAACTTCGACCCGTCGGACGCGCTGAGCGGCTAGCTCCCGTCCTCGGGCCAGACCTCGAGCGTCACCGTCACGTCGGTCCGCTCGCCGTCGCGGAGGATCGTCAGGACCACGGTGTCGCCCGGCCGGTGGCTCTGCAGCCGCCCGGAGAGCTGCTGGACCGTCTCGACCGCGACGCCGTCGAGCTCCAGGATGATGTCCCCGCCGCGCGGAACGTCGCCTGCCGCCGGATCGCCTCCGCGCACGCCGGCCTTGGCCGCCGGACCGTTCGGTATGACACCGGCGACGAGCACGCCGCTCGAGACGCCCAGGTCCAGGTCGTCCGCCAGGGCTTCGTCGATGGCGATCCCGGAGATGCCGAGCCACACCGGCTCGAGGCGCGCGCCCGTCTCGAGCTGCGGCATGAGGTCCTTGGCCACGTTGATGCCGACCGCGAACCCGATGCCCACGGAGCCCTCGACCGGGCTCTCGATCATCGAGTTGATGCCGATGACCTCGCCGGAGGCGTTCAGCAGCGGGCCCCCCGAGTTCCCTGGGTTGATCGGCGCGTCGGTCTGGATGAGGTTGCGGCGCAGGCTGCCGCCGCTCGGCTGCCAGGTGCGGTCCACCGCGCTGACGATCCCCTGGGTCACGGTCTGATCGAGGCCGAAGGGGCTGCCGATGGCGATCGCCAGCTCGCCGACCTCCACCTGGGACGAGTCCCCGAGCAGGACCGCGGGCACTCCCGCAGGGAGATCGACCCGGAGCAGCGCGATGTCGTTCCCTCGGTCGGTGCCGATCACCTCGGCCTCGCGCGTCTCGCCGGTGCTGAAGCGCACCGTGATGGTCCGCGCGTTGGCGACCACGTGCTGATTCGTCAGGACGTAGCCGCGCTCGTCCACGACGAACCCCGAGCCGTTCCCCCGGCCAGTGCCGGACCCGGCCACGACGATGTGGACGACGGAGTCCTTCACCTTCGCGTACACGGTGGACGCGACGGTCGCGCCGGGATCGACGGCCGCCACGTCGCGCGGCGACTCGCCGGCGGCACCGGCCGGAACCTCGGTGCTGACGGCAGGCGGTGCGGAGCGCTCGGCGGCGGGCGCGAGCCACTGCGCACCCGCGAGC
>JBOGTE010000129.1:0-6490 GCA_050692015.1 Candidatus Limnocylindria bacterium | reverse complement strand
CCCCAGACGTGAGGAAGACCGGCGAAAGCCTCCTCACGGCGTACCGCGCGACGCTCCGCGTAGCGCTCGCGCGCCGCCTCGTCGTCGAGCTCGGCCCACATGTCGCGCTCCTCGGCCTCGAGCCCGCCTCGCCGCTCGACGCCCTCCTGCGGCAGCTCGCGCAGGAAGCGCGAGGGCGGGTTGGCCGACGTCCGCCCGAAGAGCATCCGGCGGCGTGCCCACGAGAGGTAGCAGCGGTGCATCGCGCGCGTGACGCCCACGTAGCAGAGGCGCCGCTCCTCTTCCAGCCGGGCCTCCTCCTCCAGCGACCGCGCGTGCGGGAAGACGCCCTCCTCCATGCCCGTGAGGAAGACGACCGGGAACTCGAGGCCCTTGACCGCGTGGAGAGTGATCAGGGTCGCCGCGGGTTTCTGCTCCTGGTACTGGTCCTGGTCGGAGACGAGCGCGACCTCTTCCAGGAACGAGGGCAGCTGCTCCTCCCGCGGCAGGCGGACGAACTCCTCAGCCTTGCTCCGCAGCTCGAGGACGTTGGCGTAGCGCTCCTCTCCCTCCTCGGTACCGTCCCGCAGGTAAGGCCCGTAGCCGGACTTCGCGAGGACGAGGTCGATCAGCGCCGGAAGGTCGTTCTCGGCCACCGCCGCGCGGAGCTCGGCCACGACTCGGCCGAATCCGACGAGCGCTGCGCGCTGCCGGGCCGGGATCGCACCGATGCCGTCGGCCGCAGCCAGGGCATCGACCACCGGCAACCCGCGTTCGCGCGCATCGATCACCAGAGCGGCCTGCGTCTTCGCTCCGAGTCCGCGCGGCGGAACGTTGAGGATGCGGCCCAGCCCGACCGCGTCCTGCGGGTTGCGCAGGATCCGCAGGTAGTGGATCACATCCTTCACTTCGCGCCGCTCGTAGAAGGAAACGCCGCCCACGACCTGGTAAGCCAGCCCGAACGCGCGGAACTTGTCCTCGATGGCCCTCGACTGGGCGTTGGTCCGGTAAAGGATGGCGATGTCGCGCGGCGCGCTGGCTTCGCCCTCGCGTCGGAGCTTCTCGATCTCGCGCGCGACCAGCTCGGCCTCGTGGCCCTCGTCGTACGCCTCCAGGACCACCACGTCGCTCCCGCCGCTGCGGTCGGTCCAGAGCCGCTTCTCCTTGCGCGCCGCGTTGTTGCGCACGATCGAGTGCGCCGCATCGAGGATGCGCTGGGTGCTGCGGTAGTTCTGCTCCAGCTTCACGACCTTCGCGTTCGGGAAGTCGCGCTCGAAGTCGAGGATGTTGCGCACGTCCGCGCCCCGCCACGAGAACACCGACTGGTCGTCGTCGCCCACCACCGCGAGATTCTGCTTCCAGCCCGCGAGGTAGCGGAGGAACGCGTACTGGGCCCGGTTGGTGTCCTGGTACTCGTCCACCAGGATGTGCTGGAAGCGGTCCTGCCACAGGTTCAGCGCGGCGTCATCCGTCTCGAAGAGGCGCACCGCGAGGAGCAGCAGGTCGTCGAAGTCCACGGCGTTGTTCTCCCGCAGGAGGCGGTCATAGTGGGGCCAGACGAGGGACGTCGCGCGCTCGAGCTGGCCGTGGGCCTCGTTCACGAGGTCGGCCGGCCCCTTGAGCTCGTTCTTGGCGTTCGAGATCACCGAGGAGATCGCGCCGGGCGGGATCAGCCGCTCCCCCAGGCCAGCCGCCTCCATGGCCTGGCGCAGAACGGCGCGCTGGTCGGCCTCGTCGTAGATCGCGAAGCCCGGCTCGATCCCGACCGAGCGAGCGTGCCGCCGGAGCAGCCGCGCGCAGAAGGCGTGGAAGGTGCCGACGGTGAGCTCCGGCACGGCCGCCTCCGGCAGGAGGCGCTCGAGGCGCTCGCGCATCTCCCGGGCGGCCTTGTTGGTGAATGTCACGGCCAGGATGGCCCGCGGGGGGACGGCCAGGTCGCGGATCAGGTAGGCGATCCGGTGAGTGAGCACGCGGGTCTTGCCCGAGCCGGCCCCGGCCAGGATCAGGAGCGGTCCTTCCCCGTGGGTGACAGCCTCGCGCTGCTCGGGGTTGAGGCGGCCCAGCACCGAATCTTTGGGCTCCGGGTCGAGGGGGTCCAGGATCGGGTCGGTCAGGCGTCCGATGGTAGGTGGCACCTCCGCGGTGGATAAGTCGCTGGATCGGTGGATAAGTGGCGTGCTCGATCGTGGATGACCGGCTCCCCATCTCGGCCTTCGGATGACTAGAGTCCGCGGCGTCCCGAGAGGGGGCCTGCCGGGGGACCGTTACCGAGATCGCATCAAGGTTCGGGATCCGTCGGCCGGTCGTCGCTCGGGACATTGCTTTTTAATGCGCTCACCGCGCACTGCTGGACTGTGCACGTAGGTCATTAGGTTCGCGTCCTCGACATTCTCGTTGCATGCGGATCTCCACACACATGTCGAGGCCGGGTGGATAAGTTCGTGGATCGGTGGACAGGATCGCCACCGATCCGATCGAGATCGTGGAAAAGCGCCTTGATGGGTACCCGTGCGGGCCGTATGTTTCACGGCGTCCCGAGGGGTCTGCTAAAGGGAATAGGGTCCGAGATCCCATCAACGACCCAGGTTCCCCGGGAGCGCAACCGGAGATAGCATCAAAGGCGGTCCGAGAGGGTATCGAGGACCGGCTCCACGACCCGATCGTTCGGTCTGGACTGACGGTCGGGAACGGAAGTAGGTCGCTCGGGACGCTGCTATTTTCGCTCGCGCTTCGGCGCTCGCACTTTCCTTCCGCTTCGGCGGTCCGTGATGCTTTTCATCCGTCGGAAGGCGCCGCTCGTAGGCTCGGCAGATGACCACCGACAAGGCTGACCACGAGCTGGTCGAAGCCCTGGCCGCCCGGGACCTCTCGGCCCTGAGTACCCTCTACGACCGGTACGGCCGCGTCGCCTACAGCCTGGCCTACCGCATCCTGGGTGAGCCCGAGGGGGCCGAGGACGTGGTCCAGGACGCCTTCCTGTCAGCCTGGCGCGGCGCGGGGACCTTCAGGCGGGAGCGGGGCAACGCCCGGAGCTGGCTGCTCTCGATCGTCCACCACCGGTCCGTGGACGTCCTCCGCCGCAAGACCGCGTTCCGGCCGGCCCCGTTGGAGGCCGCCGGTGACCGCCCCGCCGACTCCGACACCGCCGAGGAGGCCGCGACGAACGTCGAGCGGCGCTCCGTCCGCGCGGCCCTGCTGGAGCTTCCCGAGGCCCAGCGGCGGACGATCGAGCTGGCCTACTTCGGCGGCTACACGCAGTCGGAGCTGGCCGAGCTCATGGGCGTCCCGTTGGGGACAGTGAAGGGACGGATGCGCATCGGCCTCCAGAAGATGCGCCGCGCGCTGGTGGCGCTCCGATGAGCCACGTCCTCGACGACCTGGAGCTCCACGCCACCGGCGCGCTCCCGCCCGACCTCTCGGCCGGGGTCGCGGCGCATCTCGAGCGCTGCGCCGAATGCCGGGTCGCGGCGGCTGAGATCGCGGAGATCGTCGGTCTGCTGGCCGATGCCGTACCGCCGCGCGAGCCGCCGGCCGACCTCCGCCAGCGGATCCTGGTCGCCGCCCGGGCGGAGGTGGCTCCGACGCCCCGCCGCTCCTTCGCGGATCTGTTCCGCGCTCGGCTCACCGGCCTCGCGATGCCGGCGGCGATCGGGCTGGTCCTTCTGCTCGGCGCGAACACGGCGATGCGGATCCAGGAGAGCCAGGGCCAGCTCGCCCTATACGAAGCGCAGCTCGCGCGGATCAGCCACGCCGATCGCAGCTGGTACATGGCCGGCGTCGAGCCGTGGACCGGGACGGGCGGGACGCTCGTGGTGCAGAGCAACGACAGCAGGCCGTTCGTGCTCTTCCACGACCTGCGGCCGCTCCCGGAGGGGCAGTTGTACACGGTCTGGCTCATCGAGCCGGACGGCGGCTGGACGCGCGGCACGAGCTTCGGCGCGGACGGGAACAAGTACCAGCTGGTGGACGTGGGGCACGAGCTCGCCGGATTCGAGCAGTGCGCCGTCACGGTGGAGGCGTCCGAGACCGGCAAGCGCCAGGGCCCCATCGTCATGCAGTCGAGGATCGCCCCGCCCAGCGAGTAGCCCGTACGATCGCGCGTCGTGCAACGGGTATCGGTCATCGGCTCGAGCAGCGGCGCAGGGAAGACCATCTTCGGGCGTCGCCTCGCGGCCCGCCTGGCGCTCCCGTTCATTGAGCTCGACGCGATCCACTGGGGACCCGGCTGGTCGGCACTATCCCCGGAGCCGTTCCGTGAGCAGGTGCTGAAGGCCCTACCGGCGGACGGCTGGGTCGTTGATGGGAACTACGGGAAGCTCGGCGGCCTCGTTTGGGACAGCGCCGACACTCTGATCTGGCTCGACATCCCGCTCCACGTCGCTCTCTGGCGGATCCTGACCCGCACGCTCCGCCGCATCCGGACGGGCGAGGACCTCTGGCCGGGTACGGGGAACCGCGAGACGATCCGGAATGCGTTCTTCGCCAGGGACTCGCTGCTCCTCTACGCCGTGCGTACCTACCGGAGGAGGAAGCGACGTTGGGAGGAGTACGCCCGCACCGGAAAATGGGCGCATCTCACGCTGCACCGTTTCCCGTCCAACGCCGAGGCCGACAGCTGGCTCGCGTCGCTGTGAAGTGAAAGGAGACCGGTCCGTCCCGGTCCTCCCTTTCTGCTTCTGCCAGCAGCGAGTTGCGGCTAGTAGACCATCCCGCCGCCGGGCGGCATTGCCGCGTGGCAGCTCCTATGAGTAGATCAAAGACGCTGTGGCAAAGCCGAGCAAGACCCCGACGGCCGAACCGATCAGAACGGCCGCCACAGCCACCGCCGCGCCGAGTCGCTCGACATGCACCGTGACTCGGACACTAGTAGCCAGCCGCGCCGCCAGAACGAGCGGCAAGAGCGGGGCGAAATGGGTGATGGCCGGGACCAGCCCGAGGAAGTAGAGGGCCGCTGGTGACTGTGCAAGGGCCAGCCGTCGCACGAGCTCGAGCGGCGTCACACGTGCGCCGTTCATCCTCGCCGCACCGACGACGGCGGCGACAAGCCCCGCGAAGAGGGACAGCTCGAGCATCGCCGCCGCGAGAGCGATCGCGACCGGCGAAGCACCGTTCACCTCGCCTGCCGAGCGCGCGAGTGCCCAGACGGCGTGTCCGATCGGAGGGATCAGCGCCACAACGAGCCACTTCATTCGAGGAAGCCGAGGCGAACGATGCGCGGGCCGATCCTCACGGTCGCATCAGGTGGCTGGCTCGCACCGGCGCATCGTATGGTCTGTTACGGCCGGTATCGCGAGTGGAACTCGTCAAGGCGCTGCTTCGCGTCCTCGAACGTCACCCCCTCTAGTTCCGCGTCGGTCAGATGCAGCTTGCGCCGTAGCTCCATGAACATGGCAAGTGTTGGACGCTTTAGAGCTGGCGGAGGCGGCGTCTGCGAGCGTTCGCTCTTCCCACTCTCAAGCGTTCGCCAGAACTCTTCGACGGTGACGCCGAGTTGAGCTCGGGAGATGAGGCCGAACGTGTCCGGGTGCATCGTCTTGTCGCGCGCGTGGAACACGTGCGTGTTGAAAGTGCGGCCGTCGGACAGCACCTTCTCGTAGAAGACGTGCTTCGTCTGCCGCGTCGCCTGCCAGCCGCCGTCGATAGCGAGGAGCTGCTCGATCTGAGCCCAGGTCGGCGTCTTCACGCCGACGCGGCTTCGGCCTCGACCCCTTCAGTTTCGAGCAGGAGCTCCAGTTGCTGATCCTCAGGCGTCAGGAGGAAGCGGAAGACGAGCGGGAGCAGGTCACGGCGATCGGTGTGTCGGTAGAAGTCGTAACGCTGCAGGTACTGCCGTGCGTACTCACGCAGCTTCGCGAGCGCGTCGGCTGCGGCCTCGTCGAGGGTCTCTCCGATGCCGATGATGCGGAACTGGGGCAGGCTGACGGTCGCCTCGCCCGGCTCGCCTGGATGGACGGCCGCCTCGGTCTCGATCCGATGCCCGCGAACGATCTCCCGCAGGTCCTCGAGCGACACCAGCGCCACCTCATCCCGCTCGTGGCGTGTGACGATCTGGGGCAGGTGCCGACGTGCAGCCTCGAGGTAGCTCGGTAGGGCGTCCCGGGCCTTCGCAACGGGGATGGTCGGCATCGCGTAGCGCTCGCTCACCAACAGAACGGTACCAGGAAACTCGCCACTCTGTACATACCGTACGGAATCGTCCTTTGCCGGCTGCAGATCCGCCGACGCAGACTCTCGAGCTCGTTAGCGGTGATCCGAAGACCTTCTCTGGGAAGAGAGAAGGGGCCCGGCTTCGTGCCGGGCCCCTTCGTGACCGCGTTGTTGCTGGTGCGGACCTAGTAGTCCATCCCGCCGCCACCGGGCATCGCGGGGGCCTTTTCCTTCTCGGGAAGGTCCGTGATGAGCGCCTCGGTGGTGAGGATCATGGCCGCGACGGAGGCCGCGTTCTCGAGCGCCGAGCGCGTGACCTTGAGCGGGTCGATGATCCCGGCCTCGAACAGCTCGACGACCTGGG
>JBOGTE010000128.1:0-6502 GCA_050692015.1 Candidatus Limnocylindria bacterium | reverse complement strand
GGTGCGGCGCACCGGCGGGAGCGGGATCCTGCGCCGGCCCGCGAGGTAGGCGCCGGTGATGGAGGCAGGCTCGGCCAGGATGTCCTCGAGCGGGCCCTCCGCGACCACGCGGCCGCCGTGCTCGCCCGCGCCCGGCCCGATGTCCAGGACCCAGTCGGCGGTGCGGATCGTCTCCTCGTCGTGCTCGACGACGATCACCGTGTTCCCCAGGTCCCGGAGGCCCAGCAAGGTGCGGATCAGGCGCGCGTTGTCGCGCTGGTGGAGGCCGATGGACGGCTCGTCGAGGATGTAGAGCACGCCCATCAGGCCGGAGCCGATCTGCGTCGCGAGGCGGATGCGCTGCGCCTCGCCGCCCGACAGGGTCGTGGCGGAGCGGTCCAGGGTCAGGTAGTCGAGGCCGACGTCCATGAGGAACCCGAGGCGCTGCCGGATCTCCTTGAGCACCTGGCGCGCGATGGTCTTCTGGCGCCCGCCCAGCGGTCCGCGCTCGCGCTCGAGCGTCGTGGCCCACTCCAGCGCCTCGCCCACCGTGAGCTCGCTGACGTCCACGATGCTGCGGTCCCCGATGAGGACCGCGAGCGTCTCGGGCCGCAGGCGCTTGCCCTTGCAGGTCGGGCAGGGCCGCTCGCTCATGTAGCGCTCGATGTCCTCGCGGATGTGGTCCGAGGTGGTCTCCCGGTGGTCGCGCTCGAGGCGCGGGATCACGCCCTCCCACTCGACCTCGTAGGAGCGCTTCTGGCCGGCGCGGTTCTCGTAGGTGAGGCGCAGGGCGTCGTCATACCCGTGGAGGACGGCGTCCACCGCCTTCTTGGGTAGGTCACGCACGGGCGTGTCGAGCGAGAACCCCAGCTTCTTCGCGAGCCCGGTCAGGGCCGCGAGGCGGTACTGCGCCATGCCGCTGGTCTTGGCCCACGGCAGGATCGCGCCCTGCCGGATCGACAGATCGGGGTTGGCCAGCACCAGGTCCGGGTCCGGCTCGAGGCGCGTGCCGAGGCCGGTGCAGGTCGGGCAGGCGCCGTGCGGCGAGTTGAAGGAGAAGGTGCGAGGCTCGACCTCGCCGATCGAGAAGTCGCCGTGCGGGCAGGCCAGCCGTTGGGAGAAGAGCTTTTCGGCGGAAGCCGACTTCTTGCCGTTGGCCTCGGCCGGCGCGACGAGCACGAGTCCTTCTCCCAGACGCAGGGCCGTCTCGACCGAGTCGGTCAGGCGGGGCCGCTCGGCGTCGGCGTCCTTCGGCGCCGGCACGACGAACCGGTCCACCACCACCTCGACGGTGTGCTTCTTCATCTTGTCCAGCTGGATGTCGTCGGACAGGTCGCGCACCGCGCCGTCCACGCGCACGCGCGCGAACCCGGCCCGGCGGGCGGTCGCCATGAGCTGCTGGTGCTCACCCTTCCTGTCGCGGACCAGCGGCGCGAGGATCAAAAGGCGCGAGCCCTCGGGCTGCTCCGCGATGCGGTCCACGATCTCCTGCGGCGTCTGCGCCACGATGGGGATCCCGTGGGTCGGGCAGTGCGGCACGCCCACGCGCGCGAACAGCAGCCGCAGGTGGTCGTAGATCTCGGTGACCGTCCCGACGGTCGAGCGCGGGTTGCGCGTCGTGCCCTTCTGGTCGATCGACACGGCCGGCGAGAGGCCCTCGATGAGGTCAACGTCCGGCTTCTCCATCTGGCCCAGGAACTGGCGCGCGTACGCGGACAGCGACTCGACGTAGCGGCGCTGCCCCTCCGCGTAGATGGTGTCGAAGGCGAGGCTCGACTTGCCGGAGCCCGACAGTCCGGTGATCACGACCATGCGGTCGCGCGGGATGCGAACGTCTATGTTCCGGAGGTTGTGCTCGCGCGCCCCCTTGACGTGGATGTGGGTGGGCGCCCCCGCCGCGGCCCGCTCCGCCACGCGCGTCCCGATCACCGCCTGCCCCTTCGCCCGCGGACCACGCGCTTGGCCGCGACGGCGGCGCCGGCGCTCGCCATCCGCTCGAGGGTGCTCACATCGGGCGAGCTCTGCTCCAGCACCAGCAGCCCGCGGAGCTCCACGATCTCGTCGCGGAACGCCGCGGCCTTCTCGAACTCCAGGTCCTTGGCCGCCTGCTTCATCTGGTGCTCCAGGTCCTTGACCAGCCTGACGAGCTCGTCCCGGCCCATGTCCTTCGCCCTGAACGTCGTCTTCTCGTGCCGCTCGCCCTCCTCGGCGACCGACCGCAGCCTGATGCCGATGTCGCGGATCGCCTTGACGACCGTGTAGGGCTCGATGCCCTCCGCGACGTTGTGCGCGAGCTGGATCGCGCGGCGGCGGTCGGTCTCGTCGATGGCGCTGCGCATCGAGTCCGTGATGCGGTCGGCGTACATGATCACCACGCCCTCGACGTGGCGCGCCGCGCGGCCGATCACCTGGACGAGCGAGCCCTTCGAGCGGAGGTAGCCCTCCTTGTCGGCGTCCAGGATGGCGACGAGCGTGACCTCCGGAAGGTCGATGCCCTCGCGCAGCAGGTTCACGCCCACGATGACGTCGTACACGCCGAGCCGCAGGTCCCGCAGAATCTCGATCCGCTCCAGGGTCTCCACCTCGGAGTGTAGGTACATGACCTTGACGCCCATCTCGCGGAGGTAGTCGGCGAGGTCCTCGGACATCTTCTTCGTCAGCGTGGTCACGAGAGCGCGCTGACCGGCCTCGACCCGCTGCCGGATCTCGGCGAGCAGGTCGTCGATCTGCCCCTCCGTCCGGCGCACGTGGACCTCGGGGTCCACCAGGCCGGTGGGCCGGATGATCTGCTCGACGAAGTGGGAGTCGCCGCCGACGCGCTCGGTCTCGTACGGCCCCGGCGTGGCGGACACGTACACGCTCTGGCCGATGCGGTCCTCGAACTCGTCGAAGCGCAACGGACGGTTGTCGAGGGCGCTCGGCAGCCGGAACCCGTACTCGACCAGGACCTCCTTCCGGGAGCGGTCGCCTCCGTACATGCCGTGGACCTGCGGGATGGTCATATGCGACTCGTCGATGAAGGTCAGGAAGTCGGGCGGGAAGTAGTCGAGCAGCGTCCACGGGCGGCTGCCGGCCGGCCGGCGTGTCAGGTGGCGCGAGTAGTTCTCGACGCCGTGGCAGGTACCGGTCTCGCGGAGCATCTCGAGGTCGAAGTTGGTGCGCTGCCGCAGCCGCTGGGCCTCCAGCAGCCGGCCCTGCCGGTCCAGCTCCGCGCCGCGCTCGGCCAGCTCGGCCTCGATGTCGTTGACCGCTGCGAGCAGCTTCTCGCGTGGGGTGACGAAGTGGCGCGCCGGGTAGATGTCCACCTTGTCCCGGTCGGCAAGCACCTCCCCGGTGAGCGGGTCGAGCTCGGTGATGCGCTCGACCTCGTCGCCGAAGAACTCCACGCGCACGGCGAGGTCCTCGTAGGACGGATAGACCTCCAGCGTGTCGCCGCGCACGCGGAACGTGCCGCGCGTGAAGGCGGTGTCGTTCCGCTCGTACTGGATGTCCACGAGGTGCCGCAGGACCTTGTCGCGCCGCTCGCGCGTCCCCTTGCGAAGCCGCACCGTCACCGCGCCGTAGTCCACCGGGGCGCCCAGGCCGTAGATGCACGAGACCGAGGCCACGATGATCACGTCGCGCCGCTCGAAGAGCGACCGTGTGGCGGCGTGGCGCATCTTGTCGATCTCCTCGTTCCGCGAGGAGTCCTTCTCGATGTACGTGTCGCTGCGCGCGATGTAGGCCTCGGGCTGGTAGTAGTCGTAGTAGGAAACGAAGTAGTGGACGGCGTTCGTCGGGAAGAACTCGCGGAACTCGCCGTAGAGCTGGGCGGCGAGCGTCTTGTTGTGGGCCATGACCAGGGCCGGACGCCGGCCCTCGGCGATGACCTTGGCCATCGTCACGGTCTTGCCGGAGCCGGTCACACCGAGCAGGACCTGGTCGCGTTGTCCTGACGTGATCCCTTCGAAAAGCCGCGCCGAGGCGGCCGCCTGGTCCCCCGCGAGGGGCCAGGGCAGCTCCAGGCGGAAGTCGGCGTCGCCCATGGGACGGTCGGTGGGCAGGCTGAGGGTCTCCGTGGGGCTCACTTGCACATCCTAGAACAGGCGTTCGCTAGGGAGGCGGCTCAGGATCGACCATCATTGTAGGTCCCAGATGCGCCGCTTCACGGCCGAAGAGACGGGCCAGAACATCGTCGAGTTCGCCCTGCTGCTGCCGATCCTCATGTACATCCTCATGGGGATCATGCAGTTCGGGCTCGTGTTCGCCGCCTACCTGACCATCAATAACGCGGTGCGCGAGGGCGCCCGCTGGGGGTCGATCTCCGTCTACGACACGTCCTCGGACCCCGCCGTCAACGACGAGACGAGGCAGGACGGGGTGCGCGAGCGGATCATCGTCGGCCGCGGGATCCTGAACATCCCGACCTCCGGCTCCACCTCGAACTTCGACAGCGGCGACGGCACTTGGGCCTCCGGCACGGTGGCGACCGACTGCTTCAACCAGAGCCCCACGCCGGTCGCGGCGTGGAAGGACGGCGACATCACGATCTGCTACACGAAGCCGACCAGCGTCTCGGAGAACGACGCGCGGCGCGGGTACTTCATGGAGGTCACAGCTTGGTATCACCAGCAGGTCTTCGTCCCGCTGCTGGACACCTTCTTACCGGACGACACGACGAAGCCGTCCGGCGAGCAGGGCCAGTGGCTCCGCCTGCCCGGACGCGTGACCGTCGTCATCAACTGAGATAACGTCTCCAGCGAGCTAGGGAAGGGGTAACTGGATTGGATCCGAAGCGACGCGCGCGCCTGATCCTGATCGTCGGCGTCCTCCTGGCGCTGGTCGCCGGGGCCGGCACGTTCTTCTTCGTCTCCAGCGCGCAGCAGGCGCAGCCCCCGCCCGTCCTCCCGACGACACCCGTCGTGGTCGCCGTCCGGGACATCCCGGCGCGCACGCAGCTCGCGGCCGCGGACGTCAGGATCGCGCAGGTCAACGCCAACGTCGCGCCCCCGGCCGCGCTGACGACGACCGAGGAGGCCATCGGGAAGGTGCTCACTCAGGCCATCTCCATCAACGAGCCGCTCCTGCCGACGAAGTTCGCGGCGGCCGACCGCGCCTTCACGGTTTTCCCGCCAGAAGAGACCTTCGCTCCAGACTCGCCGGCCTACCGGATCATGACCATCACCGTCCCGGACAACTTCGCCGTCGGCGGGATCCTGGTGGCCGGCGACGTCGTGGACGTGATGTACGTGTTCCCCTTCGACCCGCTCGCGAAGCTGGACATCGACGTGCCCGAGGTCGTGGTCCCGGGCGACGAGCCCACGGAGTTCGCCGACACCGTGGCGAAGATCATCCTCGGGCCGGTGCCGATCCTCTCGCGAGACGCCGCCGTCTACACCATCCGCGTGGACACCGTCCTGGCGGAGCGCCTCGCGTACATCCAGGCCGCCGGGGGCACGCTGCAGATGCTCCTCCGCGCGCCGGAAGACGACCGCGCCGCGACCACTATCGGCGCGACGTTCGGGTCGGTCTACGAGGCGTTCCGCTTCCCGATCCCCGAGCGCGTCGCTCCGATCCCCTAGCCCAGCGACTCCCAGGCGCGGCGCACCTGCTCGCGGGTCGCGTCGCGGTCGCCTCCGTTCTCGATGACCACGTCGGCCGCCGCGCGGAAGTCGGCCTCGCTCCGCTGGTGACGCAGCCGCGCCTCGGCCTCCGCGCGAGGCACGCCGCGCGACCCCAACCGCTCCAGCATCACGTCCCGGGGCGCGACCACGACCCAGATGCGGTCGCAGATGCCCTTCGTCGGCGAGTCCAGGAGCTTGATGGCTTCGACGACCATGACGTCGCCCTCCTTGAGCATCGAGCGCGCCTCGAGGGTGCGCGCGATGACGCGCGGGTGGATGATCTTCTCCAGGTCGGAGAGCTTCCGTGGGTCCGCGAAGACCTCTTCGGCCAGCTTGGCGCGGTCGATCTCCGTGTCCTCGCCCAGGATCTTCGTGCCGAACCGCTGGACGATCGCGCTGTAGCCCACTGTCCCGCGGCTCTGCTCTTGGTGGACCACGGCGTCGGCGTCGATGACCTTGGCGCCCAGCTCGCGCAGCATCTGCGCGACCGTGGACTTGCCCGCACCCATGGGGCCGGTCAGGCCGACGACCTTGGCGCTCAAGCCTCCTCGCTCTTGGCGGCCCACTCGTCGTACAGCTCTCGCAGGGCACGCTCGAGCGTGGCGTGCTCGTCGCCGACCCGGCGCGTCTCCATGTAGTTCCCGCTGGCGGCGACCTCGCTGATGCGCCGCTCCAGGTCCCTGAGGCGCTGCTCGGCCTCTGCGATCCTCTGCTCGAGTGCGCTCAGATGCTTCGAGGCGCGCGCTGTGCCGCTCGGGCCGCGGGTCCTGCCGCGGACGGCCGAGGTTCCCTCGCCGCTCGGGCCGCGGCTCCTGCCGCGAGCTGTTCCGCCGGACTCGGCGCTCGGGCCGCGGGTGACACGGCGAGCGGGGATGGCGCGCGACGGGGAGTGGAGGGGCCCCGCCCGCACAGGCCCCGCC
>JBOGTE010000127.1:0-6511 GCA_050692015.1 Candidatus Limnocylindria bacterium | reverse complement strand
TCGCAGGTTCTAGACAAGGTCTTTCAGATGCTGCGCGCGGATGGAATCAAAGCGCGAGACATCGCAACCGAACTGCAGATTCCCACCGAGGAATTGAACAAGCTGGTCTTCGGCCTTGTTCTCACGAGGCTGGAGGGCTCGGTCCAGCCGCGGGGCACGGGCTCCACCAAGTCAAAGACCGGTCTCCGCCTCGTTCAATAGCGACGATGAACCGATTGCCGTACGAAGTCCGAGAAGCGATGGTCACCGCTCTTGGCAAGATCTTCTGGCTGAAGGATCCTTTCAAGGCGTTCCTGATCCAAGCCGGCGTGCCGTCGGACGTCATCGCTCGGTACGCGGACGAGGCGAAGTTCAAGATCGCACGACACGTTCTGTCCGATCTGGATGCACGCAGGGAGGAAGGCTGGCTCATTCAGCGGCGCCTTCTGACGGATCTCTGCCGACTTCGGTCGATTCCTGACTCGACAGTCGAGGACCGCGACGGCGCCATTGCTGCGCTACGGCATGTGAAGGACTTAGCTGTGGCGCAATTGCTTGTCGCCGAAGAAGAACAGACCAGAGCGCAGACCCGCGCGCGAGATGCGGAGGTCCGTCAGGCCGCTCTAGCGGCGCGCGCCCAGAAGATGGATGAGCTCCGTAGGACCTACGCAGCGATGGCGCTCAGTCAGGACGATCCTCAGAACCGCGGCTACGGGCTTGAAGACTTGATCGGCGACCTATGCGATGTCCACGAAATCACCTACCGGCCACCGTACCGCACCTCAACCGAGCAGATCGACGGCTACCTTCAGTTCGGCGGCTTCGATTACCTGCTCGAGACCAGGTGGAGGGTTTCGTATCCAGAGCTGGCGGACCTCTCCGCATTCAAAGCCAAGGTCGACCGGAAGCTCGAGAGCACGCGCGGAATCTTCTTCTCTATCGCGGGCTATCGAACTGAAGTCGTGATCGACTTCATGCGCAGCGCCGGAACGAACGTAATCCTTGTCAACGGGCAGGACCTCAGCCTGGTCCTCGAAGGGCAGATCTCGTTGAATGACGCCCTGCAGCTCAAGATCAACAAAGCCGCTCAGGAAGGTGTTATCTACTTTCCGCTCGCCGAGCGATAGCTGGCCGATACCAAACAAGTTCGAGGCGCTCGCCTCGCTGCGCGCAGGTCGCTTTTCTTACGCGCGGTCTGGTCGGCCCGGCGCGTAATTCATCAACGTTCTCGTCGCTAGGTCGCTTCTCTTCGCACCTTCCCTTTCAAGGAGAAGGTCATGGGTTCGAATCCCATCCGGGCTACAGAATTCGTTCGGAAACTCGCGGGTTTTCATCGTCCGGCCGAGCCTCCCGGATCTTGGGTAGCCATTTGGGTAGCCATTTTCCGAGCACGCGGTCGTCATCACCTCACCTCGACCGCTGCCTGCGTTGGCGAGATCCGCCATGTACCGGCCGCGGGGAAGGCGACGTGACCTGCGTACAGCCTGAGCCTCTCGGCCGGGCCGAGCCGCACCGCGCGGCCGCTGAGCGAAGGCCGCGGCTCGGCGCACGTAGCGCACGTCGCGGTGAAGTCCATGGTCTCGGTCGAGCCGATGAAATCGCCGCTGGCGGCGGGCCCAGCCCGGAAAATGATCATCACATTGCGCCCGACCGTGGGGAACGGCTGTGTCGTCACCGACCAGTCCCCCGCGGGAAGCGGCACGCGCCGGAAGCCGGTCAGCGTCGCGCCCTCGCACGTGAAGTACGCGATCCGCTCGGCCTCATCGATGTAGCCCAACTGGATGCCGGCGGCCGTGACGTAGCCCCCCGACGAGCGGGCCATCCCGCCGAAGAGCCCGCCGGACGACGAGGCCACTCCGCCGCCCTCGCGGCACTCCGCGACGGCTGGCTGGTTCGCCACGAGCAGGAACGCGATCGCGCCGATGCCGATCACTGTGCCGCTTGCGGCCGTCCGCCAGCCGGACGTCGGCGCCTCGCGGCGCAGCCGGCGTATCGCAAGCGCGAGCACCACGAGGCCGGCGGGGAGGACGGCGAGGCCGATCGAGAACATCGCGAGGAACGAGAAGGCCAGCAGCGCGGCGGCGAGGGCGAAGAGGAGGCCAACCCGCCACGAGCGGAGTGCCCTCAGTGCGACGGTGCCCGCAGCCATCGCGACGCCAGCGGCAGCGGCGAAGCCCAACGTGAGCGGCGTGACGTCGATGTGCGCGCTCTCGCCCGACCTGACCTCGACCACCAGCAGGTACAGGCCGACGACGGCAGCGGTCCCAAGGGCAGTCGCGACGGCAGTCATGGGGCTCTCGTCACGTGCCGCTTATCCACGATCGGCGCCGAGCGATGGCGACCGAGCCGGCGAGGCTCGCCGGGCGCGACGCGGATCTTGGGCAGCCATTTCTCGCGCCGGTGCCGGTCATCGGGCGGCGTTCGGCTCGGCGTAGACGCAGGCGTTCACGCCCAGGTGGAGGTCCTTGCCGTCGATCTGGACGGCGGTCTTCTGGTTGCCCCGTGTCGAGGCGACGACGAGCGTCTTACCGCTCGCGCTCGGCGTCGGCGCCTGGAGCGGGATGCGGATCACCAGCGTGTCGCCCTCGCGCGTCACGGTCAGCTCGTCGGCCATCGAGTCAACCCTCCCTCACTCGCTGGATTCCATCGATCGCCCGGCCGCTTGCGGTCGTTGGGATCTGGCGCCCGCTTCAGCACGAACCCGCCCCGGAGACCCATGGACTGCGGTACGAGATGCAGCTCCCCGAGGCGAAGTGGTGGATCGCCGAGCGCCACAGCCACCGGCCACCGCTTCCGTCAAGGTAGAGGTCGATGCGGATCGTGCGGTCGGGCTCGCGCCAGTCGGAGCGCAGGTAGTAGCGGGTGCCGCCGGCATCAGTCACCACCTGCAGTGTCGGATCGACGGTGACCGACAGCGTTCCCGCCCCGAACCGCTCGCGCAGGCGCTCGGTGAAGAGGTGGACGGACCGGTTGTTGCCGCCCTGTCCCGGGACGACCCCGTCGATCGCGTATGCGAACCCAATCCAGCACTCGGGCATCAGGCGCCGCACCGCGTCGGCGTCGCGCGCCGCGAAGGCGCGCGACAGACTGTCGGCAACCTCGCGCGCGGCGGCCTGCGGCTCCGTCGTCGGCGTCGGGCTCGGGAACGCGCCGGGCGGCACCGCGATGAAGCTCTTCGCGATGTCATCGAGGTAGGTCTTCATCGATAGCGACCACGGCGACCACGCGCCGCTGTAACGGATTTCGTAGAAACGACCGTTCGCGCGGATGACCACGGCGCTCGTCGCCACCGAGGCGTTGTCCTGAACGAGTTTCACCGCTTCGTACTCGCCGACCGTGAACGCCTCGACGTTGTGGTGATGGCTGAGTGGCTGCGCGCCGGGTGTACGCGGCGTCTTCGCCCATGCGTCTGCGGTGATCCCGCCCGGGTCGCGGTACACGCTGACGGAGATGTCGGGTGGCTCGCGGACCGTTGGGATGTGACCTGCGTCCCGCATGCAGGCCTCGCGCTCTTCGGCTTCGGTCTGGATTGTGAAGTGATCGTCACCGAGCACTTCCTGGCCCGTGACGATCCTGCTGAGCGACCGCCGGTACCTCTCGGGCATCGTGATGCGGTAGCCGAGGATCGGGTTCTCGAACGTGCCGGGCGGCAGTGGCGACGTGCTCGGGATCGGGCTCGGGGTCGGCGTGGCGGATGCGGCCGCCACCGGCGTGCTGGACGCGGCGGGCGATGGCGAGGGCTGCGTCCCTGCATCGCGCCCCGCGAACTGCTGGCCCACGATTGCTGCGGCCACGAGCACCGCAGCGACGGTGGCGATCGCCGCGACGGTCCCCATGCGTTGTCCTCTGATGCGTCCATCATCGCGCCGTCGCCAGCCGGTCGCTCCGCTGCACGGCCTCGCGGACGTCGTCCCGATACACCTTGACGTAGCGGTCGATGGTGAAGCTCACCTTGGCGTGGCGCATGACGCGCTGGATGACCTCCGGCCGCTCCCCGCGGGCGGCCATGATCGAGGCGGTCGAGTGGCGCATGTCGTGGAAGCGGAAGCCGCGGCGGCCGTCGGGGAGCCGGCCGGTGGGGATCCCGGCCCGCTCGCACAGCGGCTTGAAGTGCCGGCGCACGAAGGTTGAGGCCGAGATGGGCGTGCCGATCCCGGTCGTCCAGACGTAGCCCTGCCGGCGGCGCGGGTCGCCGCCCTGCCAGAGAGTGCCGGCGCGGACCATCTTCTCGAGCTCGCTGCGGTAGTGCGCGCGCAGCAGCCGCACGCCGGTGGCGGTGAGCGGCAGCGTCGCCTTCGAGTGCTTCGTCTTCGGTTCGAGCGGTACGCGCGACCCGCGGCCGGCCGCGACCTGGGCGCTGTTGAGCATGCCATTGGCGACGGCCTTGTCGAGGTCGGCCGCGCGGATGGGCGCGAGGCTCTGGCGAACCGTGATCATGCCGCGCTCGAGGTCGACATCGGCCCAGGTGAGCCCGAAGGCCTCGCTTTGGCGGAGCCCCAAGTGCAGGCAGACCTCGTAGAGCGACTCGTACTCGTCGCCCGCGAGCTGGGCGAGGAGCGCGTCCGCCTCTTCAGCCGTGAGCGTGTACCAGTCGTCGGGTGAGGGTGCGTCACGGTGCGCGGGCGCGTCGACCGTCGCGGCGACGTTCACCTCGATGCCCCAGGTGCGTTCCTTGACGGCCTGGCCCAGCGCCGAGACGAGGTGGTCGCGGCACTTCTGCAGCGTCGGCGGGTTGACGCCCTGATCGGCCAGGCGCTCGATCATCCAGACGACGTCCGCGCGCGTCAGCTCGGCGAGGAGCTTGCGGCCGATGAGCGGGATGACGTGGTTGCGGATGCGGCCCTCCATCGAGAGCCAGGTGCGATAGCCGAGCTTGCGCAGGCCCTGCGGCTTGGTGAAGGGGTCGCGCCGCTGGAGCCAGGCCTCCAGGTACGCGGCCACCGTTGTCCGGTAGCGGCCGGTCTGGTCGGGCCTCCCGAGCTGCTGGTCGCGCAGCGCGGCGATCAGCTTGCGGGCGACCTCCGACTGCGAGGCTCCGGTGATGCGCCGCCGGCGTCGGCGGCCGTCGGGGCCGCGCGGGGCCTCGAGGTAGGCGAAGTACGGCGAGCGGCGGTCGGGGCGGCTGTAGATGCGCGGGAGCTTGGGCCTCATCGGGCCTCCACCCAGCGCATGACGGTCCGCAGGAGGTCGTCGTAGTCCAGCGGTCGCCTCGCGCAGGAAGGCGGCGAGCTCGTCGTCAGACGCGCCGGCCTCCCGGAGCGCGCGGCGGATCCGCCCGAGGATGGCGAAGGCGTTGCCGTCCTCGCCGACGAGGCGGACCTGGACGTTCGGGTAGCGCGGGGCCTGGTTTGGGGCGGCGCGGGGTCGCGGGATGCGTGGTCATGGGCGTTCCTCCCGTCGCGTGGTGGCCCCAAACGCTCGCTAGAAAGGCGGGCAAGTCGAGCGCGGAAACCGGCCAAACGGCGCGGACAACGGCGGTCATCCGGCCTCCCGGGCGCCGGGCTCGAGGTGCTCGTCGATCCAGCGGTGCAGGGCCTCGGCGGGGACGCGCCGGGCGCTGCCGATGGTCAGGCTGGGCAGCTCGCCCGAGGCGATCAGCTCGTACACCTTGGAGCGCCCGAGGGCCAGCGCCCGGGCGACCTCCTCCACGCGCAGCAGCAGCGGCTCAGTCACGAACGGCTCCCCGGGTATCCCGGGCGCGGTGGGTATCCGATGCGAATCGGCCCGTGTCATTGATCGCGAGGGTGGGTATCCCGAGAAAATCGGCGGCGATGTAGGCGCGTGGGAGTGTGCCGTCGCTCCGTGCGAGAATCGGCCGCAGGCGGAGGAAGTCGGGGTCGGCGGCGAGCGCGCGGCGGAGGTTCTCCAGGCGCTCATGGCTGATGGTGCGCGGGTTCTCGTCCCACGGGCGCAGCTCGTCGACCGGCACCAGCTGCGGCGCGCGGAGCTGCGAGGTACGAGCTACATCCACTGACGGCGAGGATGGGCGCGCGGCCGAGCTATGTGGGGCCGATAGAGCTCTCGACTACTGGGAAGTGGTTACCGAAAGGCGGTTACCAGAAGGTCGGTAGTCAGGTGCGGCGCGAAAGACTCGTCGTCATCAGCAAGCGGGCTTCCGCCCGCGAGACGAACGATGCCCGCGTTGACGGCAGTCCTTAGGATCAGGGCGGCCGGATCGCGCGGGGTGCGCGACCAGCGGTAGGGAAGAGGAAGCTTGCGGCGAGTGAGGGAAGGAATGCGCCTTCTAGCAGAACGTACGCGCACGGAGCTTGGACCGGTCTCGACCTCGGTTAGGTGGGCACAGTGAGCACGAAGCTCGTCAACTTGTGCGCCGCAGTCGTCGTGCTGCTCCTTGTTCTCTCGATTGGTGCTGGCCTCCAGCCTGTAGCACTCGCAGAAGGCGACGTCGAGCGGCGCATCGCCGAGTTCTGGAAGCGGGTCGACGCCATGCAACCGGGTGACAGCCTCTCCTCCACCGATCTCGGTCAATGGGCACTGAACGTCATCGAGCGGGATACGACAGCGCGCATCA
>JBOGTE010000126.1:0-6528 GCA_050692015.1 Candidatus Limnocylindria bacterium | reverse complement strand
AGCTCGCGCCGTCGGCGGGGCGGCGGCAGCGCCGCCATGATCGCGCCGACGCCGACGACCCCCGCGCCGATCCAGAGCCACGACTGAAGGGGAATGACGCGCACGCTCAGCGTCGCCCAGGCGCGGCTGCGGTCGTCATACGCGGCGAGCACGGCGTACACGTCCTGGCCGAGGCCGGCGAGGATCCCGGGCGTGCCGACCGGTCCGCGCAGGTTCGGGTAGAAGGTGAGCGCGGCGGGCAGCGCGGCGTCCGACCCGGCGCCGGTGACGCGCAGGTCCGCGACCATCTGGGTGCGCTGCGGCTCGCGCACCTCGCGGAGGCTCTCGAGACGCACCGTGTACGGCCCGGCGACGAGCGTGCCGCCCGGCGCGAGCGTCTGCTCCACCGTGAGCGTCCGCGTCTGGGACGCGGTGATGGCGACGGCCGCGAGGACGATGCCGACGTGGACCACGTACCCGCCGTAGCGGCGCCCGTTGCGGCGGACGAGGCTCGCGAGCGCCACGGCGGTGCCCTCGCCGTGCAGCGTCCGGCGTGCCCGCACGCCACGTGCGTACTCCTGCACCACCGTGGCCAGGACGAAGACGGCGAGCGCATAGGTGAGCACGGCGAACGCCCCGCGTTCCCCGAGCGCGAACGCGAGGACCGACGCGAGCGCCGCGCCGACAGCGGGGAGTGCGAACTGGCGCTCGAGCGTGGACCGGGAGGCGCCATGCCACGGCAGCTGCGGTCCCACGCCCATGAGGAAGAGGAGCGCGAGCGCGATCGGGACCTCGACCCTGTTGAAGTACGGGCCGCCGATCGAGACGGGCCGCCCGGTGAGCGCCTCGACGAAGAGCGGGTAGACGGTCCCGAGCAGAACCGCGAGGGTCGCCGTGACGAACAGGACGTTCTGGAACAGGAAGATCGCCTCGCGCGAGAGCGGCGCGCCCACCGCCCCGCGGTCGGCCAGGCGCGGCGCGCGCCAGACGAGCAGACCGACGGAGAGAACGACGATCGCGACCAGGTACCCGAGCAGGATCGGGCCGATCGCGGACTGCGTGAAAGAATGCACGGAATTCACCGCGCCGCTGCGCGTGAGGAACGTGCCGAAGATGACGAGCGCGAACGTGGCGATGACCAGGGTCAGGTTCCAGGTGCGGAGCATCCCGCGCTTCTCTTCGACCATGACCGAGTGCAGATACGCGGTCGCGGTGAGCCATGGCATGAGCGCGGCGTTCTCGACCGGGTCCCAGGCCCAGTAGCCGCCCCAGCCCAGCACCGCGTAGCCCCACCACGCACCGGCCGCGAGCCCCAGGCCGAGGAGCGCCCAGGAGGTGAGCGCGGACCCGCGTGTGAGCACGAGCCAGCGGTCGCCGGCCTCGCCGAGGACGAGCGCGGCGATCGCGTACGCGAACGGGATCGAGAAGAGCACGTAGCCGAGGTACAGGAGCGGCGGGTGGAGGGCCATGAGCGGGTGGTTCTGGAGCAGCTCGTTCGGGCCGCGCCCGTTCTCGGGCACGGGCGAGATCGTGACGAACGGGTCCGCCGCGGGCGTGACCACGAGGAAGAGGAAGAAGACGAGCATGCCGAAGAGCACCGCGAGCGCGGTCGCCGCGAGACGGGGGACGGCCCGCGTGCCCTGCCAGGCGACCCACGCGGCGGCGCCCGCGAGGATCACGATCCAGAGCAGGATCGAGCCCTCCAGCGCCGCCCAGAGCGAGATGACGGTGTAGAAGAGCGGCGTCTCGCGGGCGTTGTTCTGCGCGACGTACCGGATCGAGAAGTCATGCGCGACGAGCGCTCCCACCATCGTGACCGCCGCGACCACCGCGAGGACGAGCGCGGCGAGCGCCGCCCAGCGCGCGCTGCGCAGCCAGCGGGTATCGAGCCTCCAGGCGGCGAGCGCCGCCGCGACGAAGCCGCACGCCGCGGCCACGAGCGCGAGCCGCAATGAGGCCGCGCCGACGTCGGCGTAGGTCACAGCGGCGGCCACCCGAGCCGCGCGTACCAGCGCAGGAGCGGCGCCATGAGCAGGAGCCAGCGGTCGCTGATCATGAGCAGGCCCATCGTCGCGAGCACGCCGCCGCCCACGATCTCGACCGCGCGGTGCCGCCGCATGAGCAGATCGCGCAAGCGCGCGATGCGCTGCATCGCGAGGGCGCTCGCCAGGAAGGGCACACCGAGCCCGAACGAATAGACGAGGAGGAGTGCTCCGCCCTCGAGGGCCGAGCCCTCGGCGGTCGCCGTGAGGAGGATGGCCGCGAGCACCGGGCCGATGCACGGCGTCCAGCTCGCGGCGAAAGCCATCCCGAGCGCGAAGGACCAGCCGAGCCCGCGGCGCCCCGTTGCCGGCCCGAGCGCCATGGCGGCGAAGAACGCCGGGCGCCAGCCGGTCACCTGGAGGAGCGCCATGCCGAGGATGAGCACGCCCGCGGCCTGCGTGAGCAGCAGCTTCTGCGACAGCAGGAGGCTGCCGACGAGGCCGACGGACGCGCCGAGCGCGGCGAACACGGCGCTGAAGCCAGCGACGAAGAGGAGCGCTCCGCCGATGGCGCGCGACCGCGCGAGCCGCACGTCGTCGCGCTCGACGAGACCGCTCACGTGCCCGAGATAGCCGGGCAGCAGCGGCAGCGCGCACGGCGAGCTGAAGGACACGATGCCGGCGATGAACGCCAGCGGCCAGAGCGTCACGGGCGGCCGGTCGGCGAGAGCGCGAGCTTCGCCTCGAGCACCTGGCCGAGCCGCTCCGCGCTCACCGCGCCTTCGAAGCGATGGACGATGCGGTCGCCACGCACGATGAAGGTCGTCGGCACCCCGACGACCCCGAAGCGACCGGCGAGCGCGCCTGAGCTGTCCACGACACTCGGGTAGCTGACGCCGAACTCGCGCGCGAACGCGAGCGCGTCCTCGCCGGCATCGCGCAGGTTCACCCCCAGCATGACCACCCCCCGGGATCGGTAGCGCTCAGCGACGCTCGCGAGATCCGGCTGCTCTCGGCGGCACGGCCCGCACCACGAGGCCCAGAAGTTGACGACGACCAGGCGCGCATCACCAAGCGCATCGGGCGAGAACGTCCCGCCGCCGAGCAGCGCGCCCTCGACCGCGGGTAGCGGGCGGTCGACCGCTTCGTCGGTGATCGGACCACGCGGCGCCGCGGCCGGGTCCGCGGCCGGCGCGGTGCAGGCCGCGAGCACGAGCGAGAGCGTCGCCACGAGGACCGCCGGCCGATGGAGCGGCGCGATCAGTGCGCCAGCGGCGCGGGTCGCGAGGAGCATGCCGACGCGATACTACTATGTCGTGTCATAGATGAGGTCGGCTCCGCTCTCAGGGCGTCGTGTCCTCGTCGCGCTCCTCGTGATCGCGCTCGCCGTCATCGTCGTCGTGCTCGCGACGGGCTTCCGGCGCGATCAGCGCGACATCCGCACGGGCACCGTCGGCAAGCCCGCGCCGCTCTTCGAACTCCCCCTCGCGGAGGGCGGCGGCCGTCTGCGGCTCGCGGACGAGCTGGCCGCGGGGAAGGTCGTCGTCCTCAACTTCTTCGCCTCGTGGTGCGTCGCCTGCCGTGAGGAGCATCCCTCGCTCGTGCGCGTCTGGGAGCGCTACCGCACGAGCGACGTGCTCTTCGTCGACATCGTCTACCAGGACACGCCCGAGAACGCGATCGCCTACCGCCGCGAGATGGGGGGCGACTGGCCGCTCGTGCTCGACCCGGGCACGCGCACCGCGCTCGCGTACGGCGTCTTCGGCGTGCCGGAGAAGTTCTTCATCGGCCGGGACGGGGTCATCGCCGGCCGGCACATCGGCGCGATCGACGAGGCGACGATGATCGTCGGCATCGAGGCCATCCGCGCGAAGGATCGACGCTGATGCCCCGCGGTACCATGGCCGGAGCGTGGCAGACGCTCGGCGCCCGGTCGCCTCCGCGCAAGGGCGGTCCAGGATGAGGCTCGTCCCGCTCGCGATCGCGGCCGTGCTCATTGGGGGGCTCGCCGTGACGTCCGCGTGGGCCGACGTCGAATTCGCGCCCCAGGCCGATCCCTGGTACGGCAACTGGGGCGCGGTCGTCTTCGCGGTACTGCTCGTCTCGGCGTTCGTCATCGGGCTGCTCCGGACGCCGGGCCGGCGGCCGTGGGCCGAGCTCGGCCTGGCCGAGGCGTACTTCGTCGCACTCTTCACCGAGATGTTCGGGATACCGCTGACGATCTACCTGCTCGGCTCCGTGCTCGGCGTGCAGCTCGGTCTCGGCATGCTCGAGGGCCATCTCTGGGCAGCGCTCCTCGACCACATCGGGCTCCTGCCGCTCGAGCAGGGCGTCATGCTCGTCATGACGGTCAGCGACACGCTCATCCTCGGCGGCCTCGCGCTCATGGCTTTCGGCTGGCGACAGCTGTGGCGCGCGCGCGGCACGCTCGTGCAGGGCGGCCTCTATGGGATCGTCCGTCACCCGCAGTACGCCGGCTTCCTGCTGTTCGTCACCGGGTTCCTGCTGCAGTGGCCTACGCTGCCGACGCTGCTCCTCTACCCGATCCTGGTCATCGCGTACTACCGCCTCGCGCGCTCCGAGGAGCGCGCGCTCCGCGCTCGCTTCGGCGAGGCGTACGCGAGCTACCGGGATCGCACGCCGATGCTGGTGCCCCGGCTAGGCTGAGCCTCTTCGGGCGTCGCAGGGAAGAAGGGCGCGGACCCCGAAACGCGCCCACCTGGCCAGGGCCGGCAGCCCGTACCTGAGCCTCAGCCGAGGCCCGCGGCGGCGCTTCAGGTCAGGCCGTGGAGGTGGAGCGTGACCTCGTTGCTCACTCCGCGCAGCAGCTCAGCTTCGAGACGTCCTTGAAGAACGAGAGCGCCACGATCTTCAGCGCCTCGGCCATGGTCGGGTACACGTGGACCAGGTCGATGAAGTCGTGGACCGTCGCGCCGAAGCGCATCCCCATCGGCGCCTCGTGGATCACCTCGCCGGCGTCGCGCCCGACCATCGAGACCCCCAGCACCTTGCCGCTCTTGGCCTCCAGGACCATCTTGATGATCCCGCGCTCGTCGCGGACCGCGCCTGCCCGGGGCACGAGGTGGATGGGCACGGTGTTTTAGCTGCAGACGAATCCGCGCGCGTTCGCCTCCGCGTCGGTCAGGCCCACGACGGCGACCTGCGGATCGGTGAAGATCGTCCGCGGCAGCACGCGGTGATCGGCCTTCCGCTTCTGATCGCCGAGGGCGTTCCCGGCGGCGATGTTGCCGTTGTGCGCGCCGACCGGGGTGGCCATCTGGCTCGCGGTCTGGGTGCCGATGACATCGCCAGCCGCCCAGATGTGTGGCACCTCCGTGCGCAGCTCATCGTTGACCTGGACGAAGCCGCGCTCATCGACCCGGACGCCCGCCTGCTCGAGGCCGATGCCGTCGGTGTTCGGGACACGTCCGGTCGCTACGAGCAGCTGCGCAGCGTGCACCGAGCCCTCGCGACCATCGGTCTCGACGAGGACCGTGGCGCCGCCATCGCCCTTGCGGACCCCGCGGATCTTCGTGCCGGTGCGGATGTCCACGCCTTCCTCGGTCAGCGCCGCGTGCAGCGCGATCGAGACCTCGGGCTGGTACTCGGAGAGGATCCGCTCGGACCGCTGGAGCAGCGTGACCTGCGTCCCCAGCCGCCCGAACATCTGGGCGAGCTCGAGCGCGATGTAGCCGCCGCCGATGATGACGAGCGAGCGAGGCTGCTCGGTGAGCTCCATCTCCTCCTCCGAGGTGAGAGGTCGCTCGTCAGGTAGGGGACCTGGTCCAGCCCGGCGATCTGCGGGACCGCCGGACGCGCTCCGGTCGCGATGAGGATGTGCTCGCCCACGAGCGAGCGCCCGTCGAGCCGCACCGTATGGGGATCGAGGAGCGCGGCACGGCCCACGGCGACCCTGATCTTGTCGCTCTCGCCCAGGATCGCCTCGTACTTGCGCCCCCGGTAGTCGCGGATGACCTCGTCCTTGCCGGCGATGAGAGAGCGGAAGTCGAGATCGAGCTTCTTGCCGCCGAGGCCGGGGAAGCGCGGGTGCTGGGCCTCCCAGTAGATGCGGGCGGCCTCGATGAGGTTCTTCGAGGGCAGGCGGCCGCGGTTCACGCAGGTCCCGCCGACGGTGCGTGACTCGGTCATCACCGCGGTCTTCCCCAGTTCCGCCGCCTTCAGCGCGGCCGCGAAGGCGGTGGAGCCGGATCCGAGGATCACCAGGTCGTAGCTGTCGTTCATCGCGCACGCTCCTTCTGCTTCTCTCCTTGGGCCTGACTGTGTGGGCGGTCCTCAGTCGCCGGGTAGGACCGTGTCGCCGCCTTTGCGGATCGCGGCGGCGATCTTCTCGGGATCGGTCTTGGCCGGGTCGTAGGTGACGGTCACGCGCTGGGTGTCCAGATCGACTGCCACGTCGATGACGCCCGGCTCCTTCCCGGCGCTGGCCCTGATCCGCGCGGCGCAGCTCGGGCAGGTGATGGTCGGCACGACATAGCGCGCCGTCGCCTGGCCGGGGCTCGCGGCAGCGGCCTCGGTGCGCGGAACCGCCGAGCCGACCGGGTCGGGC
>JBOGTE010000125.1:0-6528 GCA_050692015.1 Candidatus Limnocylindria bacterium | reverse complement strand
AACAGCCCGACCAGCTGGGCGAGCGTGAACTGGATCCCGAGCAGCATGGCGAAGAGCACGATGACGATCGCGATCGGGGAGGCCACGAGCGTCTCGCCCAGGATCTTCCCGAAGATGATCGAGTAGCGGGACACCGGGCTCACGAAGATCTCCTGGCTGAAGTCGTTCTCGCGGTCCTCGATGAGCGACACGATCCCGAGGGCCGTGGTCTGCCAGATGGTCATCGCGAACACGCCGGTGAACATGAACTCGACGAAGTCGAACCCCAGGACCGGGCCCAGGTTGGCCTCCAGGCTGCCGCCGAGGGCGCCGATGAAGATGATGGGGAAGACGATCTCGCCCACGAGGCGCGTGCGGTCGCGGAGCAGCTTCAGGAAGTCGCGGTTCGCCAGCATGAGGACGGCGCTGAGCTCGCCCGTCACTCGGTCTTCCTGCCGATGATGTCGAGGTAGGCGTCCTCGAGCGAGGGCGCATGCGTCTGCAGCACCGTCAGCGGCGTCTCGATGGAGCGCAGCACCTGGTGGGCGCTCGTGCCGTCCAGCTCGATGCGGAAGAGGGGCGTCTCCCGGAAGCTGACCGAGCGCGAGCGGAGCTCGTCGCGCAGGCGCGCGCGGTCGGGCGCGTCCACCAGCAGGTATTGCGCGGTCAGCTCGGCCTTCACCTCGGCCGGCGAGCCCTGCGAAACGATCCGCCCGTTGTTGATGATGCAGACGACGTCGCACCCCTCGGCCTCGTCGATGTAATGGGTCGTCAGGAACACGGTGGTGCCGCTCCGCTCCCGGGAGTCGCGCAGGTGCTCCCAGAGGTTGCGGCGGCTCTGCGGGTCGAGGCCCGCGGTGGGCTCGTCCAGGAAGAGGACCGCCGGACGGTGCATCAGGCTGCGCACGATCTCGAGCTTCCGCTGCATGCCGCCGGACAGCGTGCGGACCGGCTTGGCCAGGTCCCCTTCGATCCCCAGCATCGAGGCCAGCTCGCCCACCCGGTCGCGATAGTCCTTGGGCATGAGCCGGAACGCGGGTCGCCACGGGAACATGCCGTAGAGGACGGTGTGGAAGCGCACGTTCTCCTCGGCGCTGAGGTTCTGGTCGAGGCTGCGCTTCTGGAAGATGATGCCCACCCGCCGGCGGACCTCGCTCTGCTGGCGGCTGACGTCGAAGCCGACGACCCGCGCGGTGCCGCCCGTCGGCGCCAGCGTGGTCGTGAGGATCGAGATCGTCGTGGTCTTCCCCGCCCCGTTCGGGCCCAGGAGGGTGAAGAAGCGGCCCTGCTCCACGGAGAAGGAGATGCCCTTCACCGCGTCCGTCTCGGCGCCGCGGTAGCGCTTGCGGAGGTCCTCGACCTCGATGACCCGTTTGACTGCCAAGGAGCTAGGCGCGCTCGCGGGCGAGAGGCGCGGCGTCCTTCGCGGCGGCCATCGCCTCACCGAGCGTGAAGCGCCCCAGGTAGACGGCCCGGCCGACGATGATGCCGCGCAGCCCGCGGTGGCGGAGCCGCGCGACGGAGCGGATGTCGTCGAGCGACGCGACGCCGCCGGAGTAGATGACGTCGCCGCCGAACGCGCGGGCGACCTCCTCGAGCGAGGCGAGGTCCACGCCCTGGAGCGTGCCATCGAGTGACACGTTGGTGTAGATGACCGTGGGGACGCCCAGCACGGCGAGCTCCTGGACGAGCTTGGCCGCGCGGACCTCGGTCGTCTCCTGCCAGCCGCCGGCCGCGACGAAGCCGCTCCGCGCGTCCACGGACACCGCCATCCCGTCGGCGTGCCGGTCCACGAGCCGGCCGATGAGCTCGGGGTCGCGCACCGCGGCCGTGCCGACGACGATGCGCGAGACGCCGGCCTCCGCGAACTGCTCCGCCGTGTCGAAGTCGCGGATCCCGCCACCGGCCTGGATCTGCACCGTGAAGCGGTTGGCGATGGCGCGGATGTGAGCCAGGTTCTCGGGCTTGCCGGTGCGCGCGCCGTTCAGATCGACGATGTGGAGCCACTCGGCGCCCTCGCCCACGAGCCGCTTCGCCGCGCTCAGCGGATCGGGCGCGACGTCCTCGGCGGTGGCGAAGTCACCCTGGGTCATACGCACGCAGCGCCCGTCGAGGATGTCGATCGCGGGGTAGACGATCACGTCGCCGATGCTAGTCGCAGGGCGGTGAGGACACGCTCTACCGCGGCCGCGAGCCCGAGCCGCTCGGCCGCCGCCTTGAGCCCCGCCGGGTCGCGCGGCGCCGCGGGCAGGTGGCCGTCGCCGCCTTCGATCGCGCAGTCCTCGGCCATCGCGACGACGCGCCGCGCGCCTACCAGGTAGGCGGCCGAGCGATGGAGCTTGGCGCGGATCGTCGGGGAGAGATCGGTCGCGGCCACGATGCCGTCGAGCGACCCGTACCTCCGCAGGAGCTCGCTCGCGGTCTTCTCGCCGATCCCGGCGACGCCCGGCAGACCGTCCGAGGGGTCGCCGCGGAGGATGGCGTAGTCCATGTACGTGTCGCCCGGGATGCGGTACTTCTCGTGGATCCACGCCTGGTCCACGGCCGCCAGCTCGCTGACGCCGCGCAGCGTGTAGAGGACGCGGACCTTGGGGTCGCGCACCAGCGCGAAGAGGTCCCGGTCGCCCGTCACGACCTCGACCGGTCCCTCGGCCTTCTTCGCCAGCGCCGAGATCGCGTCCTCCGCCTCGAAGCCCTCGGACCGCGCGGTGGAGATCCCGATCGCGTCCAGCACCTCCACGATCAGCGGGATCTGCGGCTCCACCGGGTCGGGCGGGTCCCCTTCCTGGGCGACGCGGTGCGACTTGTACGCGGGGAGGGCCTCCACCCGGAAGGCCGGACGCCAGTCGGCGTCGAGCGCGACCCAGAGGCGCGACGGCCGGCGGTCCGGGATCAGCCGCGCCAGGAACCCCAGGAAGCCGTAGACGGCGCTGGTCTCGGTCCTTCCGTCCGGCGCCAGGATGGTGGGGATGGCGTGGTAGGCGCGGTAGGCCAGGCTCGAGGCGTCGATCAGCAGGGTGGCGCCGGACGCCACCTCAGGCCGCGGCGGGGGTGAAGACCGCGGCGAGCGCGGCGAGGAAGCGGTCGTTCTCGGCCGGCGTCCCGATCGACACGCGGAGGCACCCCTCGCAGCCCTTCCAGGAGCTCATGTCGCGGATCAGCACGCCCTGGTCCAGGAAGCGCGCGTGCGCCGCGGCGGTGTCGCCGTCGATGCGGAAGAGCAGGAAGTTCGCCTCGGACGGGAAGGGCTCGACGCCGTGAGTGGAGCGGAGCGCGCGGTAGACGCGCTCGCGCTCCGCCTTCACCTTCTCGATGCGCTCGCGGACGCTCGCCTCGTCGCTCGCGATCCGCGCCGCCAGGGCGTAGGTGACCACCGACACGTTGAAGCCGAGCTGGATCGGACGGATCGACTCGGCGAGGTCGGGGTGCAGCACCAGGACGCCCATCCGCAGCCCTGCGGCCGCGTGGACCTTCGAGAGGGTCTTGCTGATCACGAGGTTGGGGTGCGCGGCGACCGCCGGCAGCAGCGTTCGTCCGGCGATGTCCGCGTAGGCCTCGTCCAACAGGACCAGCGTCTCGGGGAAGCGCTCCGCGACCGCGAGGATGACGTCGTCGTCGATCAGCGTCCCGGTCGGGTTGTTCGGCGTGCAGAAGACGACGATCGCCGGCCGCTCGCGCTCCAGCGCGGCGAGCGCGCGGTCCTTCGTGAGCCGGTACGGCAGCCCGACCATCTCGGTCGCGACCGTTCCGCCGGCGACGACCGTCAGACGGCCGTGCAGCTCGTACGTGGGGCGGAAGAGGAGCGTGCGGCGGCCATGACCGCCGAAGATGAGGAACAGCGAGAGGATCGCGTCGTTGCTGCCGTTCCCGAACAGGAGCTGGTCGGGGCGGACGCCGTACTGGTCCGCGAGGACCTGCCGGAGCTCGACCGCTGGAGAGGGATACCGGTTCAGGAGCAGGCCCTCGAGCTCGGCCTCGCTCATGTAGCGCGCGGCCGGCGTGGGCTCCGGCCACTCGTTCGCGTTAAGGCGGACCACGTTCCCGGGTGGCCGCGCGCCGTACTGGGACATGCCGCGCAGGTCCTCGCGCGGCTGGGGCATCCGGGGAGGGGTCATCGTGTACCGATGCTAGCGGCGGATGCGTGCTCCATCCAGATTGAGTACCCGAGCCGGTCGGCGTACTGCGGGCGGTAGCGCTCGGCGTTGTACTGGCGCGCGACGTCCACCTTGCGAGCGCCCAGCCGCGGGTCAGGAAGCGTGGTGTGCGCGTAGCGCCCGTCCTGGATGCCGACCATCCGCCCGGCGACGCCGTCCTTGATGAGGTCGATGGCGATGTTCGCGAAGGTCGTCCCGACCATCTGGTCGAACGCGTCCGGGTCGCCGCTCCGGAGGTCGTACGTCAGGTGGCTCACCAGCAGCTCCTCGCCCGTGCGCTTCCGGATCTCGTCCGCCAGCGCCTCGCCGACGTCGGCCTTGCGCCGATGGCCGAACGCGTCGGGTTCGCCGACCTCCGGCAGCTCCCCGCCGGTCCAGCGCGCGCCCTCGGCCACGATGACGAAGGCGTAGCGGCTCGGGTTGAGGCGCTTGTCCTCCACGAGCAGCGCCGTGAGGCGCTCGAGGTCGAAGGGCGCCTCCGGGATCAGGCAGCGGGCCGACGTGACGTACGCCGTGTGCAGCGCGCTGAACCCGGAGTCGCGGCCGAAGATGCGGAAGATCCCGATGCGCTCGTGCGACCCGAGGGTCGTGCGCTGGCGGTCGATCAGCCCCTTGGCGCGCGTGATCGCCGTCGAGAAGCCCACGCAGTACTCCGTGCCCTGGACGTCGTTGTCCATCGTCTTCGGGATGCCGATGAGCGGCACGCCGCTTTCGACGAGCACCCGCGCGAACCCGAGCGTGTCGTCGCCGCCGATCGCGACGAGGTGGTCGAGGCCCAGCGCCTGGATGTTGTCGATCACCAGCGGCGTGAGGTCGAAGCGCCCGTCGTCGGTCGCGAAGCGGCGCGCCGCGTCCTTCGTCAGGCGCGGCGGCAGGCTGTCCGGCTTCATCCGCCGTGGATTCGTCCGCGACGTGTGGAGGACCGTCCCGCCGGTGCGGTCGATGGTGCGCGTGCTCAGCCGGTCGAGAGGCCGTACGTACTCGGAGTCGAGCTCGCCGCCGGTCCGTACGTGCGTGAGCCCTTCCCAGCCGCGCCGGATCCCGTAGACCTCGCCGCCGAGCTCGGTGTACCGGTAGACGACGCTCTTGATGACGGAGTTCAGGCCGGGGACGTCACCCCCGCCCGTGAGGACGCCGATCCGCATGCGCCGAGTGTGCGCCTCCCGTCACTCCGCGGTCTTGTGCATCCAGGGCGTGTACGTGACTCCCAGGAGGAAGCCCTCTGGCGTGAGCAGGCGCGAGGTCGTCTGGCCCCACGGCTCTTCGTGCGCGCCGCGCAGGATCCGGTGCCCCGCCGCCTCCAGCTCCTTCACCGCCTCCGCGACCGCCCCGGGCGACTCGACATCGACCTCCAGCCACGCCTGCGGCACGGGAAGGTCGCTCGGCCACGCCTTCGTCCCGAAGGTGCTCTCGGCCGCCTGGCTCAGCGGCCACATGCCGAACGCCTTGACGCCGTCGAGGTGGTCGTTGGTCCAGTAGTCGGGTGCCGCTTCCTTGAGCTCTATCCCGAGGCCCGATCCCCAGAAGCGCTTGCTGGCATCGACGTCACGCACGATGGGTCCGAATCCCGCGACGAAGCTCAGCTTCATCTCTCAGCCTCCCGTCGGTGATCTGTGGGTGCCAGGTCAGCTCGCATGCTGGCATTGCGTGAGGCGCTCATGGGACAATGGATGTCCCCGCGGCACTCATTGGGGAGTGGCCAAATGGTAAGGCACCCGACTCTGGATCGGGCGATTGAAGGTTCGAGTCCTTCCTCCCCAGCAGCTACGCCCCCTGAATGGATCTTCGCGACGCTACAGGCTGGCCTGGGATCCGTTCTTCGCGATCGGCGCTGCCGACGTACTATCCGTGCGGGCGCGGGAGGGCGCCTCCGGGTCCGCGGGCAGGACCGAGTCCACCTCCGTCAGATAGTTACGCCGTGACATGGCGATCTCCTAGGCCGGCACGCGGACCGCCGACATGAAAGGGAGACGTCATGCCCCGCCTGCTTCCGCCACGACCCGACCTCGGCCAGCTACGCCACCAGGCGAAGGAGCTCCTTCGCGCGGCAAGGAGCGGTGACCGCCGCTCGCTCGAACGGATCCGCACGGTCTCAGACCGCCTCGTCCTCGCGTCGGCCCAGCTGGCGCTGGCGCGCGAGTTCGGCTTCCCGAGCTGGGCCCGGCTCAGGGCCGAGGTCGATCGGCGCAGGATCCTAAATGACCGTGACGTGGCCCGGCTCCGCCACATGCTTGAGGTCCAGCCCGCCATGGCCGGCCACAAGCTCGAGGGCTGGGCCGACCATCCACGCGGGGCGGCGCCGCTCGGCTACGTCGCCATGCTGCGCTTCGACGCGCCTCGGCTCGGTCTGCCGCGGCAGCTGCCGGGCACCGGCGCGGTCGCCCGCACGCTGTTG
>JBOGTE010000124.1:0-6561 GCA_050692015.1 Candidatus Limnocylindria bacterium | reverse complement strand
GCCGGCGGCGTCCAGCCCGGCCGCGTCGCGGGACCGCGCGCCTGCGCGGAGCGCACTCGTCGCGACGACCCTGCCTTCCCGGGTGAGCGCGAGCTTGGTGGTGCCGCCGCCGACATCGACGTTCAGGACGGCGGACGCGTCGCGCCTCGACCGCGCGACCGCGCCCGAGCCATGCGCCGCGAGGATGGCCTCGAGGCGATGGCCCGCGGTCGCGCAGACGAACTTCCCGCCGTGCGCGGCGAACAGCGCGCCGATCTCGGCCGCGTTCCGGCTCTCGAGCGCATGCCCGGTCAGGATGACGGCGCCCGTGTCCACCTCGTCGGGCGCGAGGTTCGCGTCCGCGTACGCTCGATCGATGAACGCGCCGAGCGCGTCAGCGTCGATGGAGCCGTCGCTCCGGTAGGGCGTGAAGAGGATGGGGGAGCGGTGGAGGACCTCGCGCTCGACCGGCACGAAGCGGCTTGAGAACGACGCGAGCCGCTGGAGGCGCAGCCGGCTGAACATGCAGTGTGTCGTCGTTGAGCCGATGTCGATGCCGACGGTCACCAGGATGACGTCGTCGGGCTGCCATGCCTCGTCCCGCTCGACCCCGTCCCGCGGCGGCTCGGCCGCGTCGTGGTCGTGGAAGTCGATCGTCAGGCGGGGACGACCTCGTGCATGCGCGAGGGGATACCGCGCTTCCGGAGCTCTTGCTCATAGGTCTCGCGGATGCGCGGGTCCTCGTCCTCGTACTCGATCTGCCGGCCACCCTCCTTCACGCTCACGTCCATGCCCATCCAGGTCGCGAGCTTGTCGGCGACGGTCGGGTAGCGCAGGCTGCCGAACGCGATCGCCAGGTACCGTGCGGGCTCCGGGCTCACGTTGAAGTGCTGGTGATACAGGCGGTCGGCCGGCGCGAAGACGCCACCGTGCTTCCAGTCGAACCGGCGGAGCTCACGCTCGCCCTCATACCAGTAGAGGCTGTAGCCCTCCCCGGTGACGGCGAAGACGTGGAAGTCCGGTCCGTGCCGGTGGCCCTTCTTGTAGGTCCCGACCGGCATCTCGGAGATGTGCGCGTGCATGGTCCCGTCGGCGAGGACGAACATGATGTTGCTGCCGCCCGCACCGCGCGCGGTCCACTCCCGGAGCTCGAAGGTCCGCAGGTCGGGGACGAAGTTCGTCTCCCACATGTGCCGTCCGGGCCGCGTCGGGATGAAGGTGCCGTCCCCCCGGTAGTGCTGCTCGGCGCCGAAGCGCTCCGGGAAGGCCGCCGGGTTGTCGAAGACGAACGGCTCGCTGCGGAACACGTTGAGGGCGAGCGGCAGGTCCGTGACCGACGCCAGCCGCGCCCGCCGCTGGCCCGAGCCGTTGAAGTGCTGGTAGCGCGCGTTCAGCGGGATGGCGATGAGGCTGCTCGTCCGCCACTCGAAGCTGCGCCGCTCGCCGGTGGGCGTCTCGACGACGGTGCTCCCGTTCCCATCGAGGACGTAGATGACCTCCTCGTAGAGGTGCCGCTGGGGCGCCGTTTCGCCGCCCGGCGGGATCTCGATGACCTGGATATCGACGAAGTCGCCGCGGCCGTCGAGGTGCACCAGCGCGCCGCTCGCCCCGACGCGGGCCCAGGGCCGGACGTCGATCTCTAGAAGATCGACGCCGAATCCCTTCACGACCGGGACGCCCTCGCCCTTCGCCCACTCGGCGTAGGGATCGACGAAGACACGCGCCTGACCGGTCACGGATACCTCGGGGGCGGTCACATCTCGTCCCGGTCGCCGCGCACCGGTTCGTCCGGCGCGGAGCCGCGGTCGCGCCCGCCGGCCGTGGTGACGGGAACAAGGTCGGGACGGTCGTCCGGGCCCGGCGCGGCCCGGGCGTCGTCCGCCACCGCCCGGAGGAGCCAGTCCCACTTCCGGCGCGTCTCCCGCTTCGTCTTGGCGTCCGGACCGATGGCGACGGGGAAGCGGTCGCGCCACTCGTACGGCTTCGTCGCGTCGATCAGCAGGCGCGAGTTGAACCCCTTCTCGTCCGGGTGGATCGCGGGGTCCAGGGGACCCGACCAGGCCCGGTGGATGATGTCGAGCGAGCGCTCGGGGTCGGCGCGCGTCAGGACCGCCCACATGACGTCGTTCAGATCGGTCACGTCGATGTCGTCATCCACGACGATGACCATGCGGCCGAGGTACGCACCCACGCGGCACATCGCGGCGACGTGGGCCGCCTGCCTCGAGTGGCCGGCGTAGCGCTGCTCGACGGAGACGGCTATGAGCAGCCGGCAGCCACCCACGCCGAAGCAGTGGGCGTCCACGACCCCCGGCACGCCCGCGGCCTTCAGCTCGCGGAGGAGCAGGGCGGACCTTAAGAATTCGCGGAAGCGGTGGGGCTCGTAGGGCGGCTTGTTCGGCGGCACGCCGAGGATGATCGGGTCGTCGCGGTGGTAGATGGCCTGGATGTCGAGGACCGGCTCGTCGCGTGCCCCCGACGCGTAGTACCCGGTCCACTCGCCGAACGGTCCCTCCGGCGCCACGTTGTCGTGGCGGAGGAAGCCGGCGAGCACGATCTCGGCATGCGCCGGGATCGGCAGGCCCGTGATCGGCTCCTTCACGACCTCGTACGGCTCGCCGCGGATCCCGCCGGCCCAGTCGTACTCGGAGACGCCCTGCGGGACCTCGAGCGCGGAGGCGACGAAGAGGAGCGGCTCGACCCCGCACACGACGGCGATGGGACAGGGCTCCTTGCGCTTGAAGTACGCGTCGCGGAACTGGCGGCCGTGCTTGCCGGGCGAGATGTACACGCCCACGCGCCTGCTGTCGTGGATCATGACGCGGTAAGTCCCGAGGTTCACCCAGTCGCTGTCGGGATCCTTGAGCACGTCGACGACGCCGGTCCCGATGTAGCGGCCGCCGTCCAGCGGGTGCCACTTCGGGGTGGGGAACCGGAGGACGTCGATGTCGTCTCCGCGCAGGACGTTCTCGAAGACCGGGCCGTCCTTGACGGTCCGGCGGGGGATCGCCCTGCCCGCCTCGGTCATCGCGAGGAACGCGTCCATGAGGGGCCGCCGCTCGATGTCGAGAGGGAGGCCCAGTGTCAGGGCGAGCCGGCGCCGGGTCGCGTTCGCGTTCGCGAGGATCCGGAAGCCGCGCGGATAGCCCGGGATGTCGTCGAACAGGACGGCAGGGGAGTCGTCGGTGTGATGGAGCATCTCCGTGACCCGCCCGATGTCCTCCTCCCAGCTCGCGCCGCGCACGTCACGCAGCTCGCCGAGCGGGCGGACCCGGTCGATCCACTCCCGGAGATCGCGGTACTCCACGGCGTCCTCCTCGCTGCGCGATCGTCGCATGAGGTCGTGCCAAGGGGAAGGCCGACTACCTCGAGTGGGCGAATGGTCTGACCATTCTATGTATACTCGCGCCTCGAAGGCGCGCCGATCCGATGCGGCGGGCACCACATGCGCAGGTGGAGGGCGAGCGATGGCCGTCGAGGCGAAGCCCCGCGCGGCGGGAAGGACGCGGCTGAAGGACCCCAAGGGGCCGCCGGCGAGCAAGGAGGACCTCCGCTCGCTCCCCGCGGCGATCGAGTGGCTGCGTCGCGAAGGACTCCTCATGGAGACCGACGTGGAGGTCGACGGCGACCTCCAGCTGACCGGGATCCAGAAGCACTTCGACGGGAGCTACCCGATCCTCTTCAACAACGTGAAGGGATACCCGGGGCTCCGCGCGGTCACGAACCTGTTCGCGAACATGGACATCGTCGACCGCATGTTCGGCTGGGCCGACCGGACGGAGCGCACGCGCAAGCTCGCGGACGCGCTGACCCACCCCGTCCCGAACGAGGTCATCCTCCAGGACGCGGCGCCCTGCCAGGAGGTCGTCATCACCGACGACCTCGACGTGAACAAGCACGTCATGGCGATCCGTCACACGCACCTCGAGTCCGAGGTCACCGTCGGCAGCGGCAACAGCGTCGTCGTGGGGGAGCACTTCTGGGGCGGCTCGCACATCGGCTACAACCGCATGAACTTCCGCTGGGGGAACATCGGGACCTTCCAGATCTCGCCCGGGTCGCACATGTGGCAGGTGCTGACCAAGTACTACGGCGACGAGCCGATCCCGCTCAGCGTGTGCTTCGGGCTGCCGGTGGCCTCCACGCTCCTCGCGGGCGGCGGATTCGACTACGTCGTGCTGCCTCGCGGCGCTGACGAGCTCGGCGCCGCCGGCGCGGTGCAGGGGTTCCCGACGCGGCTGGTGAAGGCGCGCACGGTGGACGCGTACGCGGTCGCGGACTCCGAGATCGTGCTCGAGGGCCTTCTCTATCCGCGCGACAAGCGCTACGAGACGGCCGAGGCGGAGAAGGCCGACAAGCAGGGGAAGTTCCACTTCCACCCGGAGTGGGCCGGATACATGGGCAAGGCTTACAAGGCGCCGGCCTTCCACGTCACCGCGATCACCATGCGCAAGGGCGCCAGCGCGACGCGGCCGCTCATCTATCCGATGGGCGTGCACATGTACGACTGCAACAACATCGACACGACCACGCGCGAGGCCGCCTTCTACGAGCTGTGCGACCGGATCCAGCCCGGGCTCATCCACGACGTGAACATCCCGTTCCCGATGACGGACTGGGCCGGCGTCATCCTCCAGGTGAAGAAGCGTCTCAAGACCGACGACGGCTTCGTGCGCAACTTCCTCACCGCCGCGATGTCCTGCAGCTCCGGGCTGCGCCTCGCCATCGCCGTCGACCAGGACGTGGACATCTACAACATGGACGAGATCATCTGGTGCCTCACGACACGGGTGAGTCCGCGGGACGACGTGTACAGCCCCGTGCCCGGCGGTGCCGGCCAGACGTTCATCCCGGAGGAGCGGCTCACCGCCGGCAACAACCAGTGGACCGCGATGAACACGCGCTTCGAAGGCGGCCTGGCCATCGACGCCACCGTGCCCTTCGGGTTCGAGGGCGACTTCATGCGCCCGGTCTACCCCATCGACCGCGTCGATCCGGCGAACTGGTTCGACGACGCGCAGATCGCGCAGGCGAAGACGCTCATGAAGGGCTGGGCCGAGGTCCTATCGCGCACCGGGCGATAGGGACCAGGTGAGCGCGGGCGCCGGGGCCCTGCCCCCGGAGGCGACGAGCGCCGCACCGCTGGCGGGCCTGCGGGTCGTGGAGCTGGCGGACGGCTGGGGCGCGCAGTGCGGGCGGATCCTCGCCGACCTGGGCGCCGACGTCGTGAAGGTCGAGCCGCCGGGTGGCGACCCCGCGCGGGCGCGACCGCCGTTCATCGCCGGACATCCGAGCCCCGACCGCGGTCTGTGGTGGCTCGCGCTGAACGCGAACAAACGCGGTGTGACGCTCGACCTCTCGCATCCCCACGGACCGGACGTGCTGCGGCGGCTCGTCGCGATCGCCGACGTGTTCGTTGAAGCGCTGGATCCGGGCGAGCTGGCGCGCCTTGGGATCGACGCCGCCCGTCTCGCCTCCTGGAACGAGCGCCTCATCCACACGACGGTGACCCCCTACGGGTCGGACGGACCGCTCGCGTCCGCGCCGGCCTCTGACCTCGAGGTGACCGCGGCCAGTGGCGCCCTGTGGCTCGCGGGCGAGCCGGGCCGCCCGCCGGTGCGGACCACGCTGCCGCAGTCGCCGTTCTGGGCCGGCATGTACGCCGCGATGGGCACGCTCTTCGCGTACCTCGCGCGCGGGACGACCGGCCGCGGGCAGCACGTCGACACCTCCGCCCAGGCGAGCATGGTCACGGTGCATCCGCCCGCACCGGTGTTCTGGTCCGTGCTGGGTGAGGAGCACCGGCGGCTCGGACCTTTCCTGCTCGGCCGGAGCATCGTCGGTGCGCGCTTCCGGAACATCTGGCGCTGCAAGGATGGCTACGTCGCCTTCGCCATCCAGGGCGGGGCCATCGGCCGCCACACGGGCAAAATGCTGGTCGAGTGGATGGCCTCGCGCGGCGAGGTGCCGGAGGCGCTCCGCGCGATCGATTGGGAGCGGTTCGACAACACGACCCTGCGGCAGGAGGACGTGGAGCGTCTCGAGGTCGCCATCGCGCCGTTCTTCGAGGGCGTGACGAAGCGCGAGTTCTTCGAGGGTGTCGTCGCGCGGAACATGCTCGGCTACCCGGTCTCGACGGTGGCCGAGGTCTACGACGATCCGCAGCTGCGCGCGCGCGGCTTCTGGCAGGACCTCGAGGTGCCCGAGGCGGGCCGCACCGTCCCGATCCCGGGTGGCTTCGCGCTCTTCGATGGGGAGCGACCGCGCGTCCGGCGTCCGGCTCCCCGGCTCGGCGAGCACAACGCGGAGGTGTTCCACCGCGAGCTCGGACTCGGGCAGGGCGAGCTCGCGGCCACCCGGGCTGCGGTGACGGCGTGACACAGACAGTGACCGCCCCGTCCGCGGATGCGATGGCTCCGCAGGCGCTCGCCGGGACGCGCGTCGTCGAGATCGGTTTCGCCGCCGCCGGCCCTCTCGTCGGCAAGTACCTCGCCAACCACGGTGCCGAGGTCATCCACGTCGAGTCGCGCACGGCGCCAGACGTCTTCCGCGCGACCTACCCGCCGTTCAAGGACAACAAGC
>JBOGTE010000123.1:0-6651 GCA_050692015.1 Candidatus Limnocylindria bacterium | reverse complement strand
CAGGCGCGCTACATCCGCACCGAGAACGCGGGCTCGAACGCCGCAATGCTCGCCATCAACGTGGCCATGGGGTTCAAGCCGGCCTGGGAGCAGGTGATCTGGCAGATCGGCGTCCCCGACCTGCGCCAGGCGCTGGAGGGCCGCGCCCCTTAGCTACCGGCACTCGGTCCGATCGCTCAAGATAGACGCAGTGGGTCCGCGCGCGACCGTTTACGAGGACATGGCCAGGATCCGGCGTCGCGAACGGTGAGCCATCTTGTGGTCCGGCCCGCCCGCGGCGTGATGCCGCGGACGGGCCTTTGCGTTCAGCGGTTCAGGCGGACGAAGAACGGCGCGCGGTAGGTCTGGCCGTCCGTGGCGGTGACCACCACGTCGCCGCTGTAGTCGCCGCCCGGGACGGCACGGCTCGCTGTCAACGTCACGGTGACCGCTCCGCCGCTCACGCTGGCGGTGATCGCGAGCCCCGCCGGCAGGGTGCCGGCGGCCTCGACCGAGACGCTCGACGCCGAGGCGCCGGAGACGGTGAGGGTCCTGGTGACGTTGACCGGTGCGCGGCCTCGGTGCTGCCCGAAGCTCACGCTGACCGGGTCGAACCAGGTAGCGGCGTCGAACGCCTCGACGAGGTCGATGCGGCCGCCGCCGCGGGCGCGCACGCCGGGGTCCGTGGTCCCGTTCACGTGGTCGGTGACGACGCGCGCGGCCGAGTTCACGAGCCGCGACTTCACCTCCGCCGGGGTCGCCCCGGGGAAGCCGTCGAGGATGAGCGCCGCGGCGCCGGCCGTGTGCGGCGTGGCCATGCTCGTGCCCTGGAAGAACGCGAACTCGTCGTCGAACACGCTAGACAGCACGTTCACGCCGGGCGCGGTGATGTCCGGCTTGATGACGAACGTGAACGGCGTCGGTCCGCGGCTGGAGAACCCCGCGATGATGTCCTCGTTCTCCGTGACGAACTCCTGCGGGCTGATGCCGTCGACCGTGACCGTCCCGGACGGCTTCATCGCGTTCCCTTCGGCCTTGCCCACCATCGCGGCGGGGATCGTCGGCTCGGGAGCGGTGCCGTCGTGTGCCATGGCCGTCGGGTCGCCGGCAACGCTGTTCACTACGAGGACGCCGACCGCACCGGCGTTCTGCGCATTGCGGATCTTCGTGGTGAAGGTGCAGACGCCGCGATCGATGAGCGCGATCTTGCCGGTCAGCGCCGTGCTGATCGCCGTGCAGCCGTTGGCCGGCGTGGTGGTCGTGTAGTCCGCGGTGATCGCCGGGTCGAAGTTGGCGAACTCGCCGAGCGCCGCGCCGATCGTCGGGCCGCCGCTGATGCTGACCGGGATGCCCACGAAGTGCGGGTTGGTGGTCGCCCCGACGGTGATCGCGTTCGGCGCGGATCCGGGCGACGACACCGTCGAGTCCCCGGGCCCCTCGTTCCCGGCCGCGACCACGACGACCATGCCGGCGTCGACCGCGGCATCGACCGCCTCGGCCAGGAAGTCGTGCGGCCCCTGGACCGAGCCGCCCAGGCTCAGGTTCGCGACGTCCATCCCGTCGAGCACGGCCGCCTCGAGAGCGGCCGCGATGTCGTGGCTGAACGCCGATCCGCCGAATGCCCTGAATCCCGCGCCGATGCACGGGAAGACGTTGTAGTTGCCCAGCAGCGCTCCGGGTGCCACGCCGCTGAGGTCGGTGATGACAACTTCGGTGCCTGTGACCTTACCCGAGGTGCCCGCCCTGCCGGCGACCGTTCCGGCCACGTGCGTGCCGTGGTCGACGCACAGCTCGAGCGCCTCGTTGGGCGGACCGGGCTCCACGGCGGTGCCCGACGCGAACACGCGGCACACGACCACCTTGTTGTTCGTGTCTGGGGTGGCCGGGTCGTTGTCCTGGTCCGCGCACTGGTCGATCTGCGGCCGGGCCGAGAGGCCCGCGTCCGCGAAGAAGCTGCTGCGGAGATCGATGCCGGTGTCGATGATGGCGACCTTCACGCCGCTGCCCGCGTCGGCCTGGCCGCCTAGCGATCCCCAGACCTCGGAGGCGCGAATGAGATCGGTCGAGATGTTCATCGTGGGCCGGTAGGTGACGGACTCCGCGGCGGCCCGAACGCCCGGGCCTGCGGCCAGCTGCTGGATGCTTGCGCCGTTGAGCTTCACCGCGACGCCGTTCAGGACGTCGAAGAACTCATCCACCACCTCCGCTCTGGACGATCGCGCGAGGTAGGCGCGGTAGCTCGCGTGCTGCTGATCGAGGTGCCGGCGGTAGGCCTGATAGGCCTGGCTCGACGGGTCGAGCCGGCCACGCTGGGGCTTGGTGCGCTCTAGCCCTGGCACGCCTCCCTCATAGCTGGCGGTAGGCGCGTCCGTGAACGTCACGATCGCGTAGCCCGACGCGAGGCCGGTCGCTGCGCGCTCGTCCGCTGAACTGTCCGCATACGCGACCACAGGTGTCATGACGAAGCCGGCGACGGCGATCAGGAGGACGACCATGCGTCGGAGCATCTCTCTGTTCTCCTCGACTCTCCGTTGTGATGGGGGGGGTCCGGCGGCGAACGTTAGTCCTGAAGCTGCGGCGAGCCCCCGGCCCTCTCCCCCGCGGACGGACGACCGTGGGCGAGGTGGCTCGTCCGGTCGCTCACCGAGCGCGACCGGCGGCTAACCTACGCGTGCATAGGGGAGGTGGCGCATGCCCGAGCTCGTGCGGCGGGTGGGGCTGGGACTCGCGGCTCGCGGCGACGTAACGGACACCATCGAGTGGGCCCGCGAGGCCCGGGCGCAGGGGCTCGACTCGGTCTGGTTCCACGACTCGTACTTCGAGCGCGACGCCGTCACGTACGCCACGGCCGTCGCCTCGCACGTCGAGGGCATCCGCGTGGGCCTGGGCTCGCTCAACCCGTACACGCGCCATCCCGTCTTGATCGCGATGACCGTGAGCGCGCTGGACGAGATCGCCCCCGAGCGCATCTCGCTGGCCCTCGGCAGCGCGCTCCCGCTGCGCCTCGGCCAGATGGCCATCCCCTACGACCCCTCCGAGGCCGCCGAGCGCGTGAGCGGGGCCATCGACACGGTGCGCGCGCTCTGGAAGGGGGAGCGGCTGTCGCCCGCGAAGCAGGGCCTGCCGCCGCTCCAGCCGATGTTCGCGCCGGTGCACCGCGTGCCCATCTTCGTGGCGGGCTACCGGACGCCGATGATGGAGCTGGCCGGCCGCAAGGGCGACGGCTACCTGGCGCGGCCCGCCGAGTCGGTCGCCGGCCTCAAGTACCTGCTGCGGAAGATGCACCGCGCCGCGACGGCCGCGGGGCGCGACCCCGGCGAGATCGAGACCAGCGGCTACCTGCTGACCCTGGTGGACAAGACGCGCCGCGACGCGCTCAACCGCGCCAAGCGCGAGCCGTTCGTCATCTACATGATGTCCATCCTCTCCGACGTGACCATCAAGCGCGCGGGGTTCGAGACCGCGATGCGCGACGCCATCGCCGCCAAGTGGCGGGCCGAGGACTTCCACGGCGCGGGCTCGCTGATCCCCGACGAGCTGCTCGACGCCTTCATCCTCTGCGGGACCGTCCAGGAGGTCGCCGCGCGCACGGGCGAGTACAACGCCGCGGGCATGCGCGTGCCGCTGCTCCAGCCCATCGTCCAGGACGAGGACCAGACGGAGCTCGCCATCCGCGCCGCGGTCGAGTACGGCCGCGCCGCGCAGGTGGCCGAGGTCTCGCGCGTCGCTCTCGGGCAGCAGCGCATGGACCTGGCCTCGCGCTTCGCGCGCCGCTTCTCCGCGTACACCGAGATCGCCCGGCCCTTCTCCTTCACCGCGTCGGTCACTCCCGTCGCCGCGGGCGCCGCGATGGCCGCGCTCCACGGCCTCTTCCACTGGCCGCTCTTCCTGGCCGCCCTGATCGGCGCGGTGGCGCTGCACATCGGGACGAACGTGACGAACGAGATCTTCGACGTCCGCAAGGGCGTGGACCAGATCACCTCGCCGCGCATGAGCCAGGCGCTGCTCAAGGGCCGCGTCACCGAGCGCGAGGCCTTCCGCCTCGCGTTCACGGCCTTCGGCATCGCGACCGCGGTGGGCGTGGGCCTGGTGATCGAGCGCGGCGCGCCCATCCTGGTGCTGGGCCTGCTGGGGCTGATCGGCGGGTACTTCTACACGGCGCCGCCGTTCGAGTACAAGTTCCACGCCCTCGGGCTGCCGCTCGTCTTCGCGCTGATGGGTCCGCTCATGGTGGCGGGCTCGTACTACGCGATCACCGGGACGCTCGCCGCCGAGGTCTTCTGGGTCAGCCTCCCGGTCGGGCTCCTGGTCACCGCCATCCTCCACGGCAACGAGTGGCGCGACATCACCGAGGACGTTCGCGTGACCGGCCGGGCCACCTTCGCCGCGCGCTTCGGCCGCCGCGCGTCGTACTGGACGTACGTCGCGCTGGTGGTGGGGGCGTACATGGCGCTGGCCGTGCCGGTGGTGCTGGGGGTGCTCCCGGCGTACACGATCCTGGCGGTGCTCTCGCTGCCGCTCCTGGTGCGCGTCATCCGCGCGAGCGAGCTCGGGGTTCAGGGCCAGCAGTGGGCCATCGCGATGATCGACCTGCAGACCGCGCAGCTGCACGCCGCCTTCGGCGCGCTGCTGGTCGCGGGCCTGCTCCTGGCCGCGCTCGGCGCGGGGTAGCACTCGCAGGGTCCGTGGTGATCCTCACCCGATCCGGGTGCGGCTGCACCCGATTTGGGTGAGTCCGCCACCCTCCGTTAGAGAGAGGAGTGGCCCCCTGAGAGAGGAGTGGCCATCGGCAGCTGCACGCCGCGTTCGGGGCGCTGCTCGTACTGGGTCTGGTCCTGGCCGCGCTCGTCGGCGCGGGGTAGCACTCGCAGGGTCCGTGGTGATTCTCACCCGATCCGGGTGCCGCTGCACCGGATTTGGGTGAGTTCCGCCACCCTGCTTCAAAGAGGGGAGGGCCCCCGGCGTTAAGGGGGAGGGCCCCGGCCGATCAGACCGGCGGACAGCAGGCAAGGGGTGCAGCTACCTGGCCATCGCCTCCAGCGTCACGGTCAGGCGGATCTCATCCACGATCGAGAGCACCGAGAGCACGCTCGGGACCTCCAGGCCGAAGTCGCCGAACTTCCAGGCCGGCGCGTTGGTCGCAGCGGCGGTGATGCGGTCGCCGGCCTTTTCGCCCGTCACGTCCCAGGTGACCTCTTTGGTGACGCCGCTGACCGTCATGTCCCCCGTGAGCGTGAAGGTGAACGCGCCGTCGGCCAGCGGGAGCGTCAGGCCCTCGGCCCTCGTCGGCACGAAGGTCGCGGTGGGGAACTGTGACGTCCGGAGCGTGGTGCGCTTGACGTAGCCGTCGCGAAGGCCGCTGTCGCTAGCCAGCGACGCCAGGCCCACCTCGATGGCCGAGCCCTCGGCGAAGGTGCCGTCGTCGTTCAGGGTGAAGGCGCCGCCGATCTCGTTCGTGGTCAGGACCGCGTCACTGGGCGCGGGGCGGTCCGCCAGCTGCTCGCGCACCGCCACGGTGACCTCACCCGAGCTGACCGTGAACGTGAGCGCCGCGCCGCTCGACGTGCCGGCCGGAGCGCTCGTGGCTGCGGCCGGTGAAGGCGTCGCCGTCGCCGTGGGTGTGGACGGAGCCGGCTGAGCCGCCCCGCCGCACGCCACGGCGACGATCGAGCCTAGGAGGAGGTTAGGGAGATCCGCTTCACGTGCGCCTATTCAACGTACGGCCGCGCCCTTCGTCATGAGATGCGGCTAAGACATAAGGCAGGCCGCTCGGTGGCGTTGGCGGACTACCTAAGAGCTACGTGAGGTCTTAAGACCTCCGTTAGATCCTCAACATTCGGGCCTCGCTCTGCGATATGCCGTCAGAAGTTCGATCGGCACAGGTCCGAGAAAGGGATCCACATGCGAAAGCCCCCCACGCGTCAGATCCTCGCGGTCACCATCTCGAGCGCGCTCGGGGTGGCCCTCCTTGGCGGCGCGACCGTCGCTGGCCTGACCACACCGGCCGGACGGGCGAACACCATGGCGGCGCTGCCCGCGCCGCTTCAGAGCGCGGCCTCGCACCTCGGGTTCGGCGGCGCGATCCTCGACGCGGCCCTCGAGTACATCGGGATCACGCGCGAGCAGTACCGGACGGAGGCCGAGGCGGGGAAGACCCTCACCGAGATCGCCGTCGAGAACGGCAGGACCCGCGATGGCCTGCTGGCCGCGATGATCGCGGCGGGCCAGACCGAGCTCGCGGAACGGGTCGAGCGCGCCGTCGATGAGGACCCGCCCCTGCGCGACGGCTTCAAGCACCGGGCGTTCTTCGGCGACCTGACCGAGGCGGCCGTCACGTACCTGGGCATGACGCGCGAAGAGCTCATGACCGAGCTTCAGGCGGGCAACACGCTCGCCGAGGTCGCGGTCGCCCAGGGCCTGACACGCGACGGGCTCATCGCGGCCATGACGACCGCGGGCAATACCGCGATCGACGAGGCCGAGGCCGCGGGACGCATCACGGCCGAGCAGGCGGCGACCGCCCGCGAGCAGCTCGACGAAAAGGTCACCCAGGTCGTCGATGCCGAGCGACCCCTCTTCCCCGGACGCGGCCGCGGACCCGGAGGCCGGTTCGGCTTCGGCTGGCGCTGACCTCGTTCCCTCCCACCCCACCCGGAGCGCCCGGGCCACTGA
>JBOGTE010000122.1:0-6652 GCA_050692015.1 Candidatus Limnocylindria bacterium | reverse complement strand
GCGCGCGGCCAGTGCGGAGGCAGGTGGTGAGCTCACGGCGCAAGGCTCCCCGGCCTTGCACGTACAGCGCTTGGTCGATGGCCTCGTGGCTGATGCGCATTGTCATGTCATCGGGAAAGTCGAGCCGCAGGCGGTGAGCGATCTGCTCCGGACTCCACGCGCGGGTCCACCGTCGGTCCTGCCGGCGCCCCTTCCATGGTACGACCGGCCCGGCGACCGCGGCCCCGTCCGGAGCAACGACCAGCCCGGCCAGCCGGTCCTGCACATAGGTCCGCAGCGTCATGTTGACGGCCAGTCGTGCCGGCTTCGGGCGCCGGGCGGCCCGATCGGCGTGCCATTGCGCGGTCGTGGCGCGGTAGTCGAATCCGCCGCTGCGCGTGGCAGCATTCCTCCGCAGCTCCCGTGAGAGCGTCGACGCGGCCCGCATCAAACGGCGGGCCATCTCGCGCACCCCATGGCCCTGCGCGCGCATGATGGATACTTCCTCCCGTTCCGCGAGCGACAAATACCGCCCGGACCGCGGCGGCGATGCCGCGGCAAGGTGTGATGGTGGCATCCCGCCAGCCTCCCGGAACCATCGTACGCCCACGGCGGGCGACACTCCGCTTGCGATAGCCGCGTCCTCACTCGAGCGCCCCGCCGCAATCGCGGCCCAGAACTGCCGCCGTCCCTCATTCCGTGCCACCGAGGGTCGGCCGGGCGATCGCAACTTGCCTCGCCCAGATCGATCTGAACATCGCCCTCTCCGCATCGTCATCGCAACTCCCTCCCGTGAGGTGTTGCGACGACCGCATGAATCCACCCTGACTGCCCCGATCCGAGTGATGGAGTGTCAGCGGTCGCCCTATAGTGAGCCACCGGGGTCAGGCAAGCTGAGCCACCCGGGGTCGCCCATCCAGAGCCAGGCAGGGTCGCCCATGCTGAGCCACCCAGGGGCGGGCATGCTGAGCCACCCGGCGGGAGGTGACCGGACTTCGTGGTGTTGAACACCCGATCGGTGCTGACTGCCTCCGAGATGTCACTTTCGCCTCGGAGGAGGGCACATGGCGGGACGGAGGAGTTCGGTGACCGACATTCGAGAGATTCTGCGACGGGTGCAACTGGGCGAGCGGGCGCGCCGCATCGCCCGCGACCTCGGAGTCAGCCGCAACACCGTGGCGCACTACCAGCGGTGGGCCGCCCAGCGCGGGTTGCTGACCGGGCCCTTGCCCGAGCCGACCACGCTGGCGGCGATGCTCGCCGCCCCGTCGGGGCCGCGGCCGGCCCAGGAGCAGTCCCTGGTCGAGCCGTACGGCGAGCAGGTGCTGGCCTGGCACGCCCAGGGCGTCGAGGGCCAGGCGATCTGGCAGCTCCTCGCCGAGCAGCATGGCTTCGGCGGGAGCTATTCGTCGATCAAGCGGTTCCTCCGCCGCGTGGCCCCGCCGACGCCGCGCGCGACGCTGCGCCTCGAGGTCGCCCCCGGGGAGGAAGCCCAGGTGGACTTCGGCTTCGGCGGGCTGGTCCGGGACCCCGAGCAGGATCGGCCGCGGCGCGCCTGGGTGTTCGTCATGACGCTGTCGTGTAGCCGGCACCAGTACGCCGAGCTCGTCTTTGATCAGAGCGTTGCGACCTGGCTCCGCCTGCATCGCGCCGCGTTCGAGTTCTTCGGCGGCGTGCCCCGCCGCGTCGTGCTGGACAATCTCCGCGCCGCGATCGTGCACGCCGCGCTCTACGACCCCGAGGTGCAACGCAGCTATCGGGAGTTCGCCGAGTACTACGGGTTCCTCATTGCGCCCTGTCGCCCGCGGACCCCCGAACACAAAGGCAAGGTGGAACAGGGCGGGGTCCACTACGTCAAGCGCAATGCCCTGGCCGGCCGCGCCTTCCGGGACCTCCACGACGGCAACCGCCATCTGCTCCGCTGGTGTGTCGACACCGCCGGTCAGCGCGTGCACGGGACGATCAAGCAGATGCCCCTGGAGGTCTTCGACCAGGTGGAGCACGCCGCGTTGCAGCGGCTGCCCGTGACGCCCTGGGAGCTGACCGAGTGGAAGCGGGCCAAGCTCCACCCCGACTGCCATGTCGTCTTTGCCGGCGCCTACTACTCGGGGCCCCATCGCCTCATCGGCCAGCGGCTCTGGGTCCGCGCCACCGAGTGCAAGGTCGAGCTGTATCAGGACTACGTCCTCATCGCCACGCACCGGCGTGCCCGCCCCGGCCAGCGGCGCACCCTCACCGCCCACCTGCCGCCGGACAAGGTCCACTTCCTCCTGCAGACGCCGACGTGGTGTCGCGCCCGCGCCGCCGACGTCGGCCCCGCGTGCCGGGAGTTCATCGAGCAGTTGCTCGGGGATCGGCCGCTGGATCGCCTCCGCAGCGCCCAGGGCATCCTGCGCTTGAGCCAGCGCTACAGCCCCACTCGTCTGGAAGCCGCCTGCGCGCGCGCCCTCGCCGTCGGCGAGTATCGCTACCACACGGTGAAGACGATCCTGGCCCACGCCCTCGAGGGTCAGCCCGTGGCCGACGTCACGCCGGTCGCCGCCCTGCCCGCCGCCCCCCCGCGTCATGCTCGCCCCTGGACCACCTTTTTCCCCGACCCCGGTGCGGAAGAGGCACCGTCCCCATGGAACTGACCCATCAGCTCACCCCGATGCTGCGCACCCTGCGCCTGTCCGGCATCCTCGAGACGCTCGACGTCCGCAATCGCCAGGCCGTCGAGCAGCAGACCTCCTTCGTGGAGTTCCTCACCATCCTCCTGCAGGATGAAGTCGAGCGCCGCGCCCAGAGCAAGCTCCGGCTCCGCCTGCGCCGGGCCGCCTTCGATCCCACCAAGACGCTCGAGGGCTTCGACTTCAGCTTCAATCCCAAGCTCAACAAGGCGCACGTCTTCGACCTCGCCACCTGCCAGTTCATCGAGCGCCACGAGAACGTCTTGCTCTACGGCCCGACCGGGGTCGGCAAGAGTCACGTCGGCCAAGCCCTCGCCCATGAGGCCTGCCGCCGCGGCTTCGACGTCCTGTTCATCGACACCGCCAAGATGCTCGCCCACCTCGCCGGCGGTCGGGCCGACGGCACGCATGCCCAGCGCCTCGCCCGCTACACGCGCCCCGAGCTCCTCGTCCTCGACTTATGGTGAGCCGTCAGTAATGTGGAGTGGGCGCGCCGAGGGTGCGCGCGCACGAGCAATGCAGTGGGACGGCTCCACATTACTGACGAAGGTCAGAGCGCTTCCAACCATTCGAGGATGGTCGTGTTCCGGTGCCAGACGGCCGGCCGGGTCGCGCCGGGCGGGTGCGCCTTGGCGAGCGCCTTCCGTTTCATCTCGAGATCGATCGTGGCGTAGCGATTGGTGGTATTGACGCTGGCGTGCCCGAGCCAGTGGGCGATCGACGGCAGGTCGACGCCGGATTTGAGCAGGTGGACCGCGGTGCTGTGCCGGAGGCTGTGCGGGTGCAGGCGTTTCCGCTCCAAGACGGGACAGGTGCTCGCCGCGCGGCGGAGGTGCTTGGCGAGAATGAACCGGACGCCGAAGCGCGTGAGGGGTGTGCCGCGGTGATTGGCGAAGACGCGCGCCTCGGAGCGGAGGTCGAGCTGGCGCTCGGTGCAGAGCGTGCGGAGGAGGCGGGCGGTCTGGGGCCAGAGCGGACAGGTCCGCGCCTTCCGGCCCTTGCCAAGCAGGCGCACCTGGAAGGGCTTCGTGAGCTGAAGGTCGGCGGCCCGCACATCGAGGATCTCCTGCACGCGCGCGCCGGTGTTGAACATGGTGGCCAGCAGCGCGTAGTCACGGCGCCCGGCTGCGGTGGACCGGTCAACGGCCCCGAGGACCTGGGTGATCTCGTCGTGCTCGAGATACTCGATGGGCCGCGGGCGCGCGCGCTTAAACGGCACGCCCAGGAGGCGTTGCGCGTGCTCCATCTGCGCCGGATGCTGCGTCGCGAAGAAGCGAAAGAAGGCGTGGATCGCGGCCAGCCGCACGTTTCGGGTGGTCACGCAGACGTGCCGGACGTCTTCCAGGTGCTGGAGGAACGCGACGACAACCTCCGCGGTGAGATGGTCGACATCGAGCGCGGCTGGGCTGCGGCCGTGGTGCGTGCTGGCGAACCGGAGGAGGAGGGTGAGGCTGTCGCGGTAGCTGGCGATCGTATGGGGGCTCACGCCGCGGAGCGTGGGCAGGTACTCACCGAAAAAGCCTCGGAGCGCGGCGGCGAGGGCCGTGGGTGCGATCGCCTTCATCGTCCGCCCCTCCGGCCCGCGGGGGCGTCGACGACAAGCGCACCATAGCGCTGAGCAAAGCGGGCGCTCACGGCCGCCCGCAGGGGCTGGACGAAGGAGAGGTAGTAGGCGGTGGAGACGATCGACACGTGGCCCATGTACGTCGCGAGCAGCGGGAGCTTCGCCTGCAGGTCGGCCCCCGCCCGATACCAGTGGAGGAGGGCGTGGACCGCAAACGTGTGGCGCAGGTCGTGGAGGCGCGGCAGGCGGCCCTCGACGGTGCGAATGGCGAGCTGCCGGAGGAGGAGGCGCACGCCATGCCCGAGGCCAACGCCCGTGTATGGACGGAACACCGTCGTGCCGTGGGCCACCAGCGGCATCGCGCTCGGCGGGGTCCGCAACCGGCGCCGGCAGAGCGCGACGTAGTAATCGACTTCACGACCGGCGTCGGGGGACAGGGGCACGAGGCGAGATTTGTGGAACTTACTGGCGCGGATCTGCAGCACCCGCTCGCGCGGGTCGTAGTCATCGACGGTCAGCCGCAGGAGCTCGCCGCGCCGCAGCCCTGCGGTGTAGAGCAGGACCAAGGCCAGCCGGAACACCTGGGGGCGCAGGGGCGAGGACGGCGTCGCCGCCAGGCGGCGCGTGCCCTCGAGCAGGCGAGCGATCTCGGTCGCGGTGAAGATGTAGGGCGCCCGCGCCTGGTGCGGCGCCGGGAAGCTGCTGGGATCCGGCACGAAGCACGTGGGCTCCGTGCGCCGGCGATAGAGGCAGAGATTGCGAACGACGCGGAGGCGGTTGCGACGCACCGTCGGCGTCAGATGGTGCAGGGTCCGGGTCCAGCGCGCGAACGACTCCGGAGTCAGATCGGCCGTCGTGCCGCCGTCGGCGGCCAGGAACGTGTCGAGGAGGGCGAAGGTGCGGCGTTCCAGCGCGTACCGGCGCCCCAGCGCGGTTTTCAGCGCCACGTAGCGTGCGATGACAGGCTCGAGCATCGAGGTGGGGACAGGCCCGCGCGTCATCGCGGTCGCTCCCGCCGGGAGCCGTGTCCGGCCGGCCGGGGCACGGCGAGCGCCACGCCGCGGAGATCGTCGGTGTCGAGCCGTAAGTAGACGCACGTGCTCTCGGCGAGACGGTGTCCAAGCAGATCGCCCAGCGTTTTCAGGGAGACCCCCTGGCGGAGCAAGTGGAGGGCGTACGAGTGGCGAAGGCAATGCGGGCCTTGAAAGGGAATCGGGAGGCCGCTCCGGCGCACCCATGTCTGAAAAGCCTCGCCCACCGCCGTCGGTTTGAGGATCCCCGCCGGCGCCCGGGCGCGCAAGAACACCTCGCGCCAGGGCGAGGCGGGCCGGCCGCGCCGGAGGTAGCGCACCAGGGTCGCCCCGGCGTCATCCGTCAGCGGCAGCAGCAAGGGGGTGCCCCGCTTGCGGGGCGCCACGCGGAGGAGCCGTCGACGCCAATCGATGGCGTCGAGCGTGAGGCTGACTACCTCACACGCCCGCAGGCCGTAGGTCGCGATGAGATAGAACATGGTGTAGTCCCGCAGCCCCTGAAGGGTCGTCCGGTCGATGGCGCGCAGAAAGGCCTGCACGGTCGCCCACGGGAGATTGCGCGGCAGCTGTTCGAGTCGGTAGCAACGGGGGGTATCAATCTGCTCATCCAGGCCGGAGCGGATCCGGTCACGTGAGGCCAGGAACCGGAGGAAGCTCCGGAGTTGCGCGACGGTGTGCTGCAGAGAGGCGCGACTCAGGCGGCTCCCCGTGTCCCGGACGAAACGCTCAATGTCCGCCGCGGTCGCCCCTGCCAGGTGTGCGGGCGTGGTCTCGTACGCGAGGGCCTCGAGGAACGCTTGGGCTGTCCGCACGTGTTGATGCACGGTCGTCGGCGCCAGCCCGCGAAGGTCGCAGAGCATCCCCGCGTAGGCGTTCGTCAGCGTCTCCACCTGGCTGACACGGGTCGGGACCGCCGGCGAGAGTAGCGCCCGTTGCTCGAGGAATCGCTGGAGATTACGCACGCTCGCCGGATCGTTTGGCCCGCGCCGGCGAGACCGGCTCCAGCAGACCTCCAGATCGTCGTGCGTGACGTCACTGGATCGATGACGGCCTCGTCGACGCAGAGCGCGATCGATGCGTCGGACCGCGCCGAGTTGCTGCTTGCGCGTCCCCCGTCGAAAGCCGCGCTCGACCAGCCACGTGTCGAAGGCATCGGCGAGCGGACCCAGAACAGGCAAGGACGTGTAACGACGATAGGCCTTCGGGAAGAGTGTGCTCAGCATCGGACCCTCCTGGACGCAGGATTGGCCCAAGGGCCGATGCCAGTCGTAATGTGAAGCGGAGGTGAACGGAAGCTCTGTTGCGACGATGCCTTACACGGCACCACTCTACATTATTGACGGCTCACCATAAGTCGAGGATGAGGACGTCGGGCGCCAGCCAGCTGCGTAGCTCGCGCTCGAAGGAGT
>JBOGTE010000121.1:0-6680 GCA_050692015.1 Candidatus Limnocylindria bacterium | reverse complement strand
ACGCTGATGGGCTGCTGCTGCGTGGTCACGGTGACGCTGTACTGCCGGCCGTCCAGGAGGCCGGCCTCGCTGTTGGGGTCCACGAACTTGGAGGCCCCCGGGGGGATGTCGCGCGTCACGGTGACCGTGGGCGCGGTCCCGTCGAAGGACACGAACCTTGCTGTGGCGGTGGCCTCCACGTTCCCGAGGTTCTGGATGATGAACGGGGTCACGAAGCCGAAGAAGCGGCGCGTGATGTTGGGCAGGAAGGCGCTCGTCGCGCCCTCGGAGACGCCGACGTAGCTCAGTGCTTCGGCGCGCGCGCCGCTGCCGGCGTGCTGGTTGACGACCGAGACGATCTCGGCGCCGAAGCTCTTCACGACGACCGAGAACTGCGTGTCCCCGGGCAGGTCGTGGTCGTTGTTGGGGACGTCGGCGAAGGAGGTGCCGGGCCGCAGGTTGGTGACGGTGCGGCGCACGGCGCAGGCGCCGTTGAGGAAGCGCTGGTAGGTGACCTCGAGGGTGGTCGAGACGCTGCCGGTGTTCTGCACGATGAACGGGGTCTGCCAGCCCGTGGGGCCGCCCAGGGTCTTGGTGATGTTGGGCAGGTAGACCGTCTGGGTGGGCGGGCGCGTGTCGGCGGGCGGGCAGAGGATGCGGCCGCCGACGGGCATGAGCACCTGGTTGAAGCGCACGGGCCCGTCCACCAGGAAGACCTCGGAGTAGGCGTTCTGGTAGTCGGGCTGCTTCACGAACCAGAGGTCCCAGGTGTCGCCGTCGGCCGCGGCGAGCGCGGCGAGGTCGATGAGGTAGTACCCCTCCGCGTTGGTCATGGTGAAGCAGCGGATGGGCGGGCCGAGCGTGACGCAGACGTCCGCCAGGGGCGCGCCGGTGGTGCCGTCGGTGACGAATCCGTCGATGCGCGAGTGGTCCGCTGATGCCGGTGCGGTGACCGCGAGCTGGCCGGCCACGATGAGCACGGCCGCGGACACGCCGATGAGCTGCCGTCGGATATTCAAGGGGTCCCTCCGTCGTACTACGCCCGCGCGGACTCTTTCGTTCCGCGGTCGGGCTATCTCTCCGCTAACCCGGTACGCCGGTCGGCGTGCGGGCGTCGTGCCACCCTAGGGGAGAAGCTGCGAGGTAACGAAATATTTACCGCCCGCTCGCCTGTAGGCAGTGGTGCCGGGGCCTGCCTTACCGGTCGGGGAATGTCCCGCGAGAGGCCGGCACGATCGGCCGTGTAGTCGTGAAGACGCTCGTGGGCAGAGGTCGCCGCTTCGGCAGTAGAGGTAGGATAGCGGGTAGGATGACGGCAGCGTCGAAGGACCCGGCCCGACGGCATGCAGGTCCCAAGCCCGCCGACCCTCCCGCAAAGCCCGGCCGAGAGAAGGTGTCGGTGACGATCGAGCGCGCCACCCTCGAAGAGATCCGCCGCCGTGCCGACAACCTGAGCGAGTACGTGAACGACGCCCTGCAACGCGAGCTATATCGGCAACGGATCCAGGAGGAGATCGAGCGCCTCGACGCCGAGGGGGTCGTTCCCGACCCACGCGCTATCGAATGGTGGAGGCAGAAGATCCTCGAGACTCGGCGTCGCCGAGCGCGCCGGCGCGCCCCGGAGGGGCTAGGGTAGAGGACCTCCTCTTCGACTCAGGAGCGCTCGATGCCCTGCTGAATGAGCTCGAGCGGCGTGAGTTCCTCCACGTCGTGAGGGAGCTGGACTTGAGGCTCTTCGTTCCGGCGGTCGCCGTTACCGAGTTCCTCGTCGGGCATCCGCGCGACACCGTCCGCGCCGAGCGCGTCCTGAAGCGCTTCACCGAGCTGGACGTGACGGCTGCGTCCGGGCGACGCGCCGCATCGCTCTTGATGCGAGCCAGCGCGGGGCTGGGAAGGACCCCGAGCGTTACCGATGGCATCGTCGCCGCCGTAGGCGAGTCGTACGGGGTCGTCGTGACCAACGACGCGGCGGACCTGGCGGCGCTGTCGGCCGCCGGGAGCGGTTTCGACGTCTATAGCTTCCGCGAGCTCAGGGACATGCTGGGCAGGCGCTGAGCGCTGTATCGGGCGGCCTCGTTCAGGTCCGGCTGCTCTCCTGACGAAGAGGAGAGGCCGGCTTGCGCCGGCCTCTCCTCCGCCTTGGGCTGGTGCTGGGGTCAGCGGGTCACGATCTCTAGATACACGCCCTCGTCCTCCAGCCACTGGAGGCCCTCGGCGACCGGCAGGACGCTGATGCGATGGGTGCCGGCGGCAGCCGGTGCGCGGACCCTGAAGCGGAAGGTGCCGACCTCGCCCGGGGCGACGGTCTCTTCGGCGTGGGTGGCGAGGCGGTCGCCGTAGAGCGGGGCCACGGCCAGCGCCGCGCCCGCGGCGTCGCGCGCGGCGATCACCACCGGGTTGGCGCTGCCGGCGGTCCACGTCTCGGTGCCGGTGTTGCGGAGGCGCACCGCCAGCTCCGCCACCTGTCCGGCGCAGAGCGTGGCCGAGGCGGACTGGCCCGCCCAGCGGGAGTGCAGGCCGGCCTGGGTCGGGAAGTCGCGGATGGCGACCTGCGGGTCGATCGTTAGCGGTAGGGCCAGGCCGTAGCTGCCGGTGTTGTCGATGAGCACTTCGGTAGCCAACGCGTCGGCGGTCGTGGTGCCGCTGAGGCAGCTCGTGCTGGTCGAGGCGTCGATCCGGACGGGAGCCGCCTCGCTAGCGGCGGTGCCGTCCGGCGGCGTGAGGGTCAAGGTGGCGCTGGGCTCGAAGGTGACGGCCGTGCCGTCGGCGGTCGCGATCTCGACGGCCGAGCCGACGCCCGTGGGTGCCGTCGCGGTGCCTGGCGCGGCCAGGGTGCCGGCGAAGGCGCCGCCTTCGACCGAGTCGGTGACGGCGGTGCCGGAGGCGAAGGAGATCGAGCCGCTGGCGCCGTTGATGGTCGTCGGGAAGTCGATGGTGCCATCGGAGGGGAGCACGACCGGCAGGCCGACACTGATCGAGGGGGCGTTCGTGATCTGGGCCAGGTCGAGCTCGGTCGCGAGGCCGTAGGTGCCGAGGCCGGTGATCTGCGCCGTGACGCCGCGGCCGGTCATCGTCCCGGCCATGTCGGTGATCGAGCCGTCGGGCGCGATGCGCACGACGCGCGAGTCGGCGGCCTCTGCGCTGGTATCGACGATGGTGATGGTGACCGGCGGGTCGAAGACGATGTCGTCGTCGGCCAGTGCCTGCGCCGAGCGGGCGCTCGCGTTGAGGGCGGCGGCGCTGACATCGGCGCTGAGGCTGTCAGCCCCGGCGGTTCCGCCGCTCGCGGTGATGGAGACGGCGCCGCGAAGGCCGGCGGGCCGGCCCTGGACGCGCTGGGGCGGGTCGATGGTGCCGGTGAACGGCACGCCGCCCACGGTCACCGTGGTCCCCTGCGGGATGAGCAGGCTGGCGCCGGTGCCCTGGAGGGTCACCTGACGTGTGACCTCGCCGCTGTCGGGGAGCAGGACCGGCAGGCGGGTGGTAGCAGGGCCTGTTCCGCCGCGGCTGAGGTCGAACTCGGTGGGCTCGTCCGGCACGGCCGAAGCCAGAGCCGGCGAGAGCGTGATCGTTGGGCTCGAGTAGCCGATCGTGTTGCTCTTAATGAGCCAGCCAGCGTCAAACCCGCTCCGTGCGGGGAAGAACACCGGCGCCTGAAGGCTGACGGCCGATCCATCCGCCGCAGCACCAATGTTCGGTGGGCTGCTCTGATCGAACGTCATACCCCAAAGGACGAAGATGTCCTCAGGAAGGAGGACGTTGAAGAAGCCCTCGTTTTGAGTCACGCCGTCGCTCATGAAGTGGGCAGCTGATAGGTCGAAGAAGACCGTCGGCGGGTCGGTGGACGTGTCGAGCTGCGGTATCGCGAACTCCTGGGCGTCCGTCGCGACGAAGCCACCCGTGTAAGCCGCCGCCTGGTCGATGATCTCCTGATGGAAGGCTGGGTCGATGCCTTGGTTGTTCAGCTCTGTGATGGTCGGCAGATTGTCGGCGGCGAGAAGAATCGCCGATGCATAGTCGACGTCCGCCGTCTCGCAGTCCCCGCCTGGGTCGAAGGAGCCCTGCGGACAGAAGTTGTTCGTCGGCGTGTCCAGCGTCCCCGGGATGGCGAAAGTCGATGCCGCCGGCTTGACGACGATGGTGAGCTCGTCGTCGGTACCGTCCCATTCCCATGTGCTGATCACACCAGCGCCGATCATGAAGAACGGCGTGAAGCCGCCCTCCGCCACCTTAACGACGATGGTCACCGTGTCCGAGGTACTGATGGTCGGCTCGAGTTCGTACTGTTCCTGACCGACCGGGTGGACGAGATTCTTTACCTGGATCTGCAGCATGCCGGCGTTGTCGGTAAAGAAGACGTCGAGGTCGATGCCCGAGTCGTCATCGGCAGCGACGGCATCAACACCAACGTGAAGCGACACGATGCAGTTGTTGGGATCGGCACCGCCATCGCTGCAGGCCTTGAATAGGTCGCCGCCCGCGATAGTGGCGTGCGCCGGTGAGGCCGATGCCGCTAGGAGTGCGACGACGAAGAGCGGTACGAGAGCGCGCGCGACCTTTGAACGGATCCTCATGTCCCTTTCCCTCTGGCCGCGCGACCGCGGCCCTTCCCCGGCGGCGCTACCGCGCCTGCTCGGGGCCCTCAGATGTGCTGGTGTTCGCTGCCGGTCCGCCGTCGCGCTGCGCGGCGCGCTCGAGGGCGCCGAGGAGCTCTTCGCCGCGGGTGAAGCGCGTCGCCTCGCCCGTCTCGACCTCCTCGAGCACGCCCCGGAGCGCGCTGGGGTCGGCCGCGGGCCCACCGCCCGCGCCTTCCCAGATCCGGACCACGAACGTCCGCATTGCCGGGAACTTACGAGGCGCCCCTTAGGGCCGGCTTAAGGCCCGCCTAGGGCAGGGACTCGATCCGGGCATGAGGTGGAACCAACCCAATTCGGGTGTGGGATGCACCAATTCGGGTGCAAACCGCCGCACCCCCATTCAGTGACCACCTCCCCTGGCAAGGCCGCCCAGGGCAGGGGGCTGGTCCGGGCCATGAGGTGGAAGTGACCCGATTTGGGTGTGGGATGCACCGAATCGGGTTGCAAACCGCCGGACCCGTCCACTTATCACCTCCGCTCGGGCGGTCGGCCGGGGTCCGGCAGGGCGGCGGCCTCGACGCCGATCTCGGTCGTACGGCTAACAGAGATGCCCGCTTCTCGCGGTCAGAAGGAGGTGTGTCACTTGGGGACAGTGGCGCCTTCGCATCTGGGAGGTGCGAGCGCGCATCGCTTTGATGCGAACTCACCACTGTGCTCAACATAGAGGGGGACCCATGCCGGCCTCCGATAGGCAGGTCAGCCGTAGCCACTCCTTAGTTCCTTGTTCGCGTCCAGTGAGGCACTCGAGGCTTGAGGGACCCAGGCTTCGTCGAGCAGCTACGTTCCGGTCGGGAAGGCCGAGGCCATGACTCAGATCTCGGCCATGCGCGCGGCGTGGGCCCCGCGGGCCTGGCCATGGCGACCCTCGGCCTGGAGCGCGGCAACGAGACCCCGGTGCGCGCGCTCGTCGTAGGGGTCGCGCTCGAGGACGCGGAGCAAGACGTCCACCGCCTCAAGGTGCGCTCTTAGTCGTCGCAGACCTAGCGCGCTCGGCCGCTGACAGCCTTCGGGGCTATGCCATCTCGGTGAAGACGGCGTCGATCTGTTCCTGCGTTACCTCTTGGAAGCCGTCGCGCTCTATGCGTCTGATCAGCGCACGAAGCCGCTCCGTCTGCCATCGCCGCGCCCGCTCGAGCTGACGGTCGTTACGGGCCTGCTGCCACCTCGCAGCCGCGGCCAGTTCCTCGTCCCGCTCTGTGTCGTCCATGCCCGTCGAGTCTCGCAGGCTACGACGGGGCCGGAAACGCGGAGGCCTTGGCCCCGATCTCGGCCATGCGCGAGGTGTAGGCGGCGTGGGCCCGGCGGGCCTCGCCGTGGCGGCCCTCGGCCTGGAGCGCGGCAACGAGACCCCGGTGTGCGCGCTCGTCGTAAGGGTCGCGCTCGAGGACGCGGAGCAGGAGGTCCACCGCCTCCTGGTGGTCGCCGCCGCGGGCGACCAGGGCGGCGAGAGCGTGCGTGACGCGGACGTACGCGGCGCGCGCCCTCTCGCGCAGGGCCACCGCCCACTCCGCGTGCGGATCCTCCTCCAGCAGCTCGCCCGCGTAGGCGGCCTCGGCCGCTTCCAGCAGGTCGCGCGCGTCGTCGCCCGTCGCGGCGAGGGCGGCATCGACGCTGGCGAAGAAGACGTCCACGTCCACGCGCACGTTCTCGGAGCGGAGCGACACCGCCGACGCGTCGGCCGCGACGAAGTGGTCCGCCGGGAAGCGCCGGTCGGGGTCGAGAACGGAGCGCAGCGTCGAGAGCGCGACGGAGAGCCGGCCGGCGACGGCCTCGCTCTCGTCCTCGGGCCAGAGCGTCTCGCCCAGGACCTCGCGCGAGATGGGCCGGCCGCGCCGCGTGACCAGGATCTTGAGCAGGTCGCGCGCCTTGCGCGACTGCCACGCGCCGAGCGGGGCGGCGACGCCGTCGCGCAGCACCTGGAACCCGCCGAGGACGCGGATCTCGACCGGGACCGCGGCCGGGTCAGGTGCGACGAAGCGCGCCAAGCCGGCGGGACCCGACGCGGAGAGGCCGGCGCCCAACCGCCGCAGGCGGCGCTCGGCCGTCTCGGCCGCGGCTTGGGCG
>JBOGTE010000120.1:0-6688 GCA_050692015.1 Candidatus Limnocylindria bacterium | reverse complement strand
GTGCCCTTCGACGAGTACGTGACGGGCAAGTTCGCCTTCCACCACAAGGCCGGGATGCACACCAAGGCCATCTACGTCAACCCGAACTCGTACGAGATCCTCGACCCCGCGGACTTCGGCCTAGAGCGGACCATCAACATCGCGCACCGCCTCACCGGGTACAACGCGGTCGGCCGCCGGGCGCAGGAGCTCGGGCTCCAGTTCGGCAAGGACGATCTGCGCGAGGTGACCAAGCGCATCAAGGCGATGGCCGACGCCGGTCCTCTATCGATGGAGCAGCTGGACCAGATCCTCCGCGGGTACGTGCTGGCGTGACCGTGGGCCCGACTCTCGCCGAGCTGATCCTGTCCCGCGTCGCGGGTCGCGACGTCCGCGCCGGCGACCTCGTGATCGCGCCGGTCTCGCGCGTCATGGTCCACGACTCGGTGATAGACGCGGTCATGGGCGGGATGAAGGCGCTGGGCCGCGAGCGCGTCTGGGACACCTCGAAGGTGTGCGTCTTCGTGGACCACGCGGCGCCGGCGCCCACGCCCGTCGTCGCCGACTCCCACAGGGTGCTCCGCGGCTGGGTGCAGGACCAGGGGATCGCGACGTTCTACGACGCCGGCGAGGGCGTCTGCCACCAGATCATGGTCGAGGAGGGCTACTGCGAGCCCGGGACCGTGATCGTGGGTAGCGACTCGCACTCGAACTCGTACGGCGCGGTCGGCGCTTTCGGCGCCGGCATGGGCGCGACGGACATCGCGGTCGCCCTCGCGCTCGGCCGGACCTGGCTCCGCGTCCCGGAGTCGATCCGGGTGACGTTCACGGGCGCGCCGCGCCGCGGCGTGACGATGAAGGACGCGATCATGCGGGTCGTCCGTGAGATCGGGACCGACGGCGCGCGGTACGCCTGCGTCGAGTTCCACGGCGCCGGCGACCTCCCGCAGGGCGACCGCATCACGCTCGCCGGCATGACCACGGAGATGGGTGCGAAGGCCGGCATCGTTTCGGGCACGCCCGAGGCGCCCGAGTGGCTGCGACCGGCCCCGGACGCGGCATACGCCCGCGAGGTCACGGTGGATCTTGCGACCCTCGAACCGCAGGTCGCCATCCCGCCGCGGGTGGACCAGGTGTCCGACGTCACCGAGGCGGTGGGCATCCCGGTGGACGTCGTCTTCCTGGGCTCCTGCACCAACGGGCGGCTGGTGGACATGCGCCAGGCCGCGGAGCTCCTCCGCGGGCGCCGCATCCACCCGCGCGTGCGCCTCGAGGTCGTGCCGTCGTCGCGCCGGCAGTTCGAGGACGCCATGGCCGACGGGACGCTGGGCATCCTTTCGGCCGCCGGCGCCGTCATCGGCAGCAGCGGGTGCGGGCCCTGCCTCGGCCGGACCGGCGGCGTGCTCGCGGGCGAGGAGGTGTGCTTCTCGACGGCCAACCGCAACTACCGCGGCCGCATGGGCTCCCCGGACGCCTCCATCTACCTCGGCTCTCCGTACGTCGCGGCGGTGGCTGCGCTGACGGGTGTCATCGATGACCCGCGTCCCTATCTCGAGGCGACCGACGATGGCCTCGACGCGCTGGTCGCGCGCCGTCGCGAGGAGCGTGGGGACCGCGGCGCCGTCTCGGCGCGCTCGGGCGACCGCGCGCGGGAGCTGGTCGGCGCGATGCCGCTAAAGACCGCGCCGTGGGTGATCGGGATGGAGTTAGAAGACTGATGGCCCGTGCGTGGGTCTTCGGCGACGACCTCGACACCGACCAGATCGTGCCCGGCCGCTACGCGCCGTTCATGGTGGGGCAGGAGAAGTTCCACACCTACGCCTTCTGCGACGCGCGGCCCGAGTTCGCCAAGGAGGTCCGCCCCGGTGACGTCCTGGTGGGCGGCGAGAACTTCGGCTGCGGGTCGTCGCGCGAGTACGCGGTGGCGGCGCTCAAGAAGCACGGGATCGGCGCGGTCGTCGCCAAGAGCTTCGCCCGCATCTTCTTCCGCAACTGCGTAAACCTCGGGATCCCCGTGCTGGAGGCCGCCGATCCGCTGGCGCTGGTGCGGGACGGCGACGAGGTGACGCTCGACCTAGCCGGCGGGTCGCTGCGCGGGCCACGCGGGGAGGTCCCGCTCCGGCCGCTCGCTCCCTTCGCGCAGCAGATCCTGGCGGCCGGCGGCGTCGTGGCGTATCTGCGGGAGCACGGCGACTTCCCGAACGTCCGCTAACGGGATCCTGGCCGCCCCGCTGGCATCCCACATGCGCTGGTCCCAGGCGTGGGCGAGGTCCTCCGAGAGCTCGAGGCGCCGGTCGAGGGGCACTTCATCGTCCGCGTGTACGCCTCGAGCGCGCACGGCCACTGGCAGGCTTGGCTGGAGTTCATCTCCCTCGAGCACGGCGACCTGAGCCACAGCGGGATCGTGCGCACCGCTTCGAGCCGCGAGGAGCTCAGTGACTGGGCGCGGGATCTCGGCGCCGACGAGATACACCGCGCGCTGGAGGACGCCGAGCTCACGCCGGTGAGCGAGCTGGGACGGGCGCCTACGGAGGGCGCGGCCTCAGGCGTCTAGGCCGCGAAGGCCTCGCGCAGCCAGGCGGTGACCGCGCGCTCCGCCTGCAGGCGGTGCTCCGGCGCAAAGAACTCGTGGTCCGCGCCCTCGATGGTCACGAGCCGGTGCGTGACGCCGGCCTGCCGAAGGAGTGCGGCGTAGCGCTCGGCGTCCTCGGGCGCGACGATCTCGTCCGCTCCGGCGGCCAGGATGAGCACCCGCGCCCGCGTTCTGGACAGCTCCGCCATCGGCTTCAGCGCGCCGAAGTACTCGCGCTCCGCGGGCGGGACGATGAGGACCGCGGCCCGCAGTCGTGAGTCGCGGCCGGCCGCGATCGCCGCGACCGCGCCTCCGTAGGAATGCCCGACGATGCCGGCCTGCTGCGGCACCCCCGGGTGCGCGCGCAGGAGGCGGATCGCCCCCGCGACGTCCGCGAGAGCAGCCTTGATGTCATCCGGGACGCGCCACGCGAACCGCAGGGCGGCCACTCCGGCGTCCGAGATCGCGGTGCAGAGAGCGGCCCCGGCCTCGATGTCGCCGTTCCTCCCGCCGACCACCGCGACCCCGCCCAGCGTCTCGCCGTCCGGGAGGTGAAGGATCCCCTCGATCTCCGTCCCGGCGACCGGGAAGGAGACGCGCTGCAGCACTAGTCGGCCCGAGGCGCCGCCCTGGCGGGCACTTCCGGCATCGCGAGGAGCTCGAAGGCCTGCTCGCGGCGCTCGATGGGCGCGCGGCTGGAGATGAGCTCGAGGATCTTCTTGCGGCCCTTCATCTTGCCCACCAGGATCGCTCCGACCAGGCGGTCCACGCCGTCGTCGGCCTTCAGGAAGAACAGCCGCTTGTAGTTACGGGCCTCGAGATCCACCTCCACGATCGCCTCGGCCCGCGGCTCTTCCTCCGTCGTGACCCCCATGACCGAGATGTTCGAGTTGAACATGCCCGACGCGTAGGTGGGAACCTCCACGTACGGCTCGCGCGCGCCGAGCATGTTCTTGGCGACGTGCCGGCCGTGGTTGATGGAGTTGTCCCACGTCCCCATGCGGTGATGCCGCTGCGACACGACGTCGTAGAACTCGGCGACGTCGCCGGCCGCCCACACGTCCGGGACGTTCGTCTCGAGGAACTCGTTCGTCAGGATGCCCACGTTGGTCTCGAGCGTCGTCGCCTTGAACAGGTCGATGTTCATCGTGAGGCCGAGCCCCACGCCGATCAGGTCCGCGTCCGCGGAGAAGCCGGCCGTGCCGCTGACCCTGGTCGTCCCGTTCTGGGGCTCGAGCCGGTCGATGGCCTCCTCGACGTGCATGTGGACGCCCTGGTCCTCCGCCAGGAGCCGGATGACCTGGCCGCCGTCCTCGTCGAGCGCCTTGCGCAGGAAGTGAGGCCCGCGCATCAGCCAGTGCGTCTCCAGGCCGCGGTGAGCGAAGGCCTCGGTGAGCTCGTACCCGATGAAAGAGCCGCCCAGCACGACCGCGACCTTCGACTCCGGGATGCGCGCGACCATGGCCTTGGTCTCGTCCAGGTACTGGAAGTTGAAGAGGAAGTTGGTCCCCTCGGCGCCGGGTGCGCGGAGGGGGTTCGGCCGGCCGCCGGTCGCGAGCAGGAGGCGGTCGTAGGGGACCTCGCCGCCGGGGTCGAGCGTGACCGTCTTGCCCTCGAAGTCCACGACGGTGACCTTCGTCTCGCGGCGCAGATCGATCCGGTTCTTGTCGTGCCACTCCTGGTCACGGACGTACACGCGCTGCTCCAGGAGCACGCCGCGCAGGTAGCGCGGCAGCGAGACGCGGTTGTAGAGGGTGTAGGCCTCGTCGGTGATCAGGAGGATGTCGCACGCGACATCGAGCTTCCGCAGCTGCTCGGCGCAGTAGGTGCCGGCCGCGCCGTTGCCGAGGATCACGAAGCGCGTGGGGGAGGAGCTCATGCGTGGCTAGTCTCGCGGAACATCGCTGGGCCTGCCGCCGGACCCGCTGCGGCCGTCACTATGTCTTGCGAAGGTGTCCTCGATGTCCTGAGACATCACAACGGTGCCGCCGGAGGGAGTCGAACCCTCACTTTGCCGATCTTAAATCGGCTGTCTCTGCCGGTTGGACTACGGCGGCCCTTCAAGGATATCGGCGCAGCGCGAGCGAGCGGCAGCTACGTCGCGGGGCCTTCCACGTTGACGACCGGCGCGCCCGTGCCGGCGCGGACCACGATGATCTGACCCTCTTCGTCGGTCGGGTTGGACTCGCGGTGGATGGCGTGTGGGGGGACGTGGATGAAGTCGCCCTCCCGCGCGTCCACCGACGCGGCACCGCCGCTCCCGAAGTCCAGCCGGGCGCGGCCCTTCAGCACGTAGATCGCGGTCTCGTGATCCCCGTGGTGGTGCCAGCCCGAGCTCATGCCCGGGGCGGTGCGGACGAAGCCGGCCCACACCGCGCCCGAGGTTATCGCGGCCTCCCGGGTCATCCCGGCGGTCTGCTGCGTGTCCACGCTGCGCTCCTCCGGCCGGATCAGCCGGACCTCGGAAGTGCTAGTCGCCATCTCGTTCCTCCTCGTCCTCGTTCGCGGCGTCGGTCCCCCAGCGCTCGTGCTGCTCGTGCAGCTGGGCTCCGCGCCGGGTGATCCATGACTCGGCCGCCCGCCGCAGCGGACCCTCGGCCGGCAGCGGCGCCTCGGCGCGGTGCCGGTTGGCGCACTCCAGCTGGACGGTGCCCCCGGAGACCGACAGCGGGAACATCGGCAGGTCGCACTCGGGACAGTCCGCGGTGCCGTCCGGCCGCAACATGGAAGCCTCCAGCAAGGCGGCGCCGACCCTTGGCGGTCGTGCTCTCGCGATCGGTGGACCACGTACACTATGTCGGACCGCCGCGGCTCCTGGCCGCGGCGCCTTTTCGCCCCGGACCCGGCGTCCCCGTAGACACCACGGCCAGACGCCCCGGTAGCTCAGCCGGAGCCGGTCCGCGGCAATCCCATGGAGAGGAGGTGTGGAGTGGCGAAGCAGCCCTACGAGCTCATGTACGTGGTCCAGCCAGGCGCCGACGAAGAGCGCCTCGGCGCGATCAGCGAGCGCCTCCAGAGCACCATCACCTCGCTAGGCGGGGCCGTCGAGAAGGCGGTCCCCATGGGCCGTCGCCGCCTGGCGTACGAGGTCGGTCGTCACCGCGAAGGCCTCTACCAGGTGGTGGAGTTCTCGCTCCCGACGGATCAGACGCGGGAGCTCGAGCGGACCATCAAGCTCACCGAGGACATCCTGCGACACCTCGTCGTGAGGCGCGACGAATGACAGAGAAGGAAGGCGAAGGCTAATGGCTTCCCTGAGCAAGATCATGATCATCGGCAACGTCGGCCGGGACCCCGAGCTGCGCATGACCGCGAACGGCAGGCCCGTTTGCGAGTTCAGCGTCGCGGTCAACCGCGTGACCGGCGGCGGCCAGGGCGGCGAGCGGCAGGAGCAGACGGACTGGTACCGCGTCTCGTGCTGGGGCAAGCAGGCCGAGACAGCCCAGCAGATCGTCAGCAAGGGCCGCCTCGTGTTCGTCGAAGGCCGCTTCCAGGCCCGCGAGTGGACCGGGAAGGACGACCAGAAGCGGATCAGCCTCGAGATCTCAGCGGACAACTTCCAGATGCTCGACTCGCGCCGCGACCGCGACACGTCCGGAGCGCCGCCGGCGTCGGCCCCGCCCGAAGAGGGTGGCAAGTTCGACCCCGACGAGATCCCGTTCTAAGGAGTTCGAAGAGTGACCAGTGAGACCCCCCAGGGTTCCGAAGGGAACCCCAGCGCGCCGCGCGAGAGCGCGCCGCCGGCCGGTGGGGGCCCGCGCCCGTCTTTCGGGTCGGGACCACGGCCGCGCACCGGCGGCCCCCGCTCGTTCGGCGCCGACAGGGGCGGTGGTGGACGCCGGCCCCGGCGCAAGGTCTGCGTCTTCTGCCTCGAGAAGGTGAAGCGCATCGACTACAAGGACCGGCCCAGGCTGCAGCGGTTCCTCAGCGACCGCGCCAAGATCGACCCGCGGCGCAAGAGCGGCAACTGCGCGAAGCACCAGCGGATGCTCACGACGGCGCTCAAGCGGGCCCGCTTCATGGCGCTCCTCCCGTACACGGCGGAGCACGTGCGGGCGATGATGAGCCCCCAGGCCCGCGCCCTCGCCGGCGGCCCGCCGCCGCCGCGCCCCGAGCGTGGACCGCGCATGTACGGGC
>JBOGTE010000119.1:0-6753 GCA_050692015.1 Candidatus Limnocylindria bacterium | reverse complement strand
ACCAGGCGGATCCCGACTCCATCCAGCTGTGGCACTACGTGGCGCGCACCTCACAGCGGCGCCGGCTCGCGATCGTGTCGGCGACGCGCCCGCCGGCGACGGGCTCGGCCCTCGCCCAGGTGAGCGCTTCGCTCGAGGCCCGGGGCGACCTCTCCTCCGTCCCACTCGCCCCGCTCGCCCCGGACTCCGTCGCCACGCTGCTCGGCGGATTCGGAGTGGGGGCGGACGATGTCGCCTGGTTGGCACCGGCGCTGGCCCGCTGGACCGGGGGAAATCCGTTCTTCGTCCTCGAGGCGCTCCGCGCGCTGGTGGAGCTTCGGCGACTGACGCGCGACGGTGGCGCGTGGACCTGGTCCGGCGCGCGCCCGTCCGGCGACGGTCCGATCGCCTCCGAGCTGCCGCCCACGGTCCGCCAAACGATCCTGGGACGTCTGGGGGCGCTACCCAAGGCGACCCGCCGGCTTGTCGATCTCGGCGCGGTCGTGGGTCCCGCCGCCCGCATCGAGCTGCTCGCGGAGGTCGCCGGACGCGACGAGATGAGCGTGGCCGAGGACGTCGGTGACGCGATAGAGGCGGGACTGCTGCGCGAGACGCGGGAGGGATCGATCGTGACGCTCGCCTTCGCGCACGATCTGGTGCGCGAGGCCACCTACCAGCAGATCCCGATAGGCCTGCGCGCGGCCCTCCATCGGCGCGTCGGCGCTGCCCTGGAGCGCGCCGCTGCCACGCGCGGCGCGATCGCGTTCCACCTCACGCGCGGAGGCGACGCGGAACGCGGGGCCGAGCACTGGCTCGCCAGCGCCCGCGAGGCCGAGGACCGCTCCGCGTATGACGACGCGATCCGCGGCTACCGCGCGGCCCTCGAGGCGCTCGGCCCCACCTCGGCCCGAAAGCACGAGATCCTCACGCGGATCGGCGATGCCGAGATGCGCCGCGGCGCGGCGGCGAGCGCGGTCGCGGCATATGACGAGGCGCTCGTGCTGCTGCCGGTGGAGGACGTGGATGACCGAGCCACGCTCTCGGTCCGCATCGCCTCGACCGCGCGCTACTACGAGCGCCACCCGCAGGCGCTCGAGCACGCCACGGCGGCCGTCGAGCACTACCGGGCTCGCGGCGACGACGAGCGGCTCGCGAGCGCGCTGGCGGCCATCGCCTGGGTGCATTACGTGGACGGCGACGCCCGTGCCGCCCGGGCCATGGCGGAGGAAGCGCGCGCGATCGCCAGAGCGCACGACCTCGTGCGGATCGAGGCGGAGGCGCTCCAGGTCGCGGTGGGCGCGCGGTGGTTCGCGGGTGAGGTCGTGGCGGCCCCCGACCCGGCCGACCTGGAGCGGCTGGTGGCGCGGCTCGGCGACGACGAGCAGGCGGCCCGGCTCATCGAGATGAGCGCTGTCGGCATCCAGCGGCAGGGCCGTCCGCTGGACGCGCTCGCGCTCGCCCGGCGCGCGCTCCGGATCGCGCGCCGGGTGGGCAGCCTTCGCGCGCAGCTCAGGGCGGGCGAGCAGGTCGTGGGGCTGCTCGTCATCACGGGCTCGTATCGCGAGGCCGCGCAGCTCGCCGATGAGATCGCGGCCGACGTGGCTTCGCTGGAGCTCTCTCGAACGGACCTCTTGGGTGAGCTCGTGCTCGCCCTCGCGCTCGGGGGAGAGGAGCAGCGAGCGCGGGGCCTGGCGGGCGAGCTCCTAACCGGGATATCGCCGACGTCATCGCGACCGCTGCACGCGGATCCGGCCGGCCTGGCCATCGACGCGCTGCTGTCGCTCGGAGACGGGCCAGACCCGGCGCTCGTCGAAGCGCTGCGGCCCACATGCCGCACCTGCGAGATCGGCTGGCATGCCCTCGCCGGGCGGGCCCTCGCCATGGCCGGCGAGCAGGGCCGCGCGCTCGCGCTCGCCGACGAGCTGGAGAAACGGGTGCGGGAGACCGGCTACCTGAGCCAGGCGGGTGCGCCCGACCATGTCCGCGCGGTGGCAATGTCGCGGGCTGGGCGGATGGACGAGGCCTCGGCCGCTGCGGAGCGGGCCCGAGCCCGCTTTCGCTCCACAGGCCACGCTCGGGGCGAGGACGTGCTCGACCGCGACCTTGCGAGGATCTCAGCCCTCCGCGCCTAGATCGACGCTCGATCAACGTTCCGCTCACGGCCTCCGGCGAGCCTTCTTCGCATGACGCGGCAGCCCGCAGCTTCCTTCCTCATCCGCCTCGAGCGTGGCGACGATGGCTCGACGGCCGGGACGGTGACCTCCGTTCAGACGGGGGAGCGCACGGACTTCGCCGGCCTCTCGGAGCTAGCGACGCTCCTCGAGCGGTGGTCGGAGGGACACGCGGGGATGCCGCAGCCATCGGAAGAGAGGCGGACATGAACCGATCACGCTTCGCCATCGCGCTGGGGCTCATGGCCGCGCTCGCGGCCGCACTGCCCGCACCCGCCTCGGCCACCGTGCCGGGAGTGAACGGGAGGATCGTCTTCGTCAACGGCATCCAGCTCGTCACGATGGACGCGGGCGGCGCCGACCGCCGCGTCATCGAGGTGGGGCCGGGGCTATCGACGTCGCCCGCCATCTCGCCCGACGGGTCGAAGGTCGCGTTCCGAAGCGACCGGACCGGCTCGGCCGAGCTCTGGGTCGTCGGCATGGACGGCAGCGGGCTGACGCGGCTGACCTCGAACACCCTGTTCGAGGACGAGCCGACGTGGTCGCCGGACGGTGCGCACATCGCCTACAAGCGCGGCAACCACATCTGGGCGATGAACGCGGATGGAAGTGGCCAGCACGCGGTGTACGCGCCGCCCAGCGGATTCGCGTCGGAGCCGTCGTGGTCGCCGACCGGCGACTGGATCGCGTTCACGACGAACACCGCGCCGGGCGGCGGCTACGTCAACGTCGGGCTCGTCAGGCCCGACGGGACCGGCTTCTCTAGCCCGACCGCGGTCGCCCGCATCGACTTCGGCTGGTCGGCGAGGGATCCGGACTGGTCGCCGGACGGTACGAGGATCGCGTTCACGAGCGACCGCCCGGATCCGCACTACTGGCGCGTCTACACGATGGCGGCGGACGGCAGCGACTGGCTGGAAGTCACCGACGCCGTCGAGCCGGTCCGCGACCTGCACCCGACGTGGTCGCCGGACGGGAGCACGATCGCCTACCGGAGCATGGGGAGATCCGGGTTCGCCTCCTATGCGGGGATCTACACCGCGCGCGCCGACGGGAGCGGCGGCGGGACGCGACTCAGTCCGCCCACCGTGTCGGACGACTTCCCCGACTGGGGTCCAGCGACGGACGCCCCGCCCCCTTCGGACACCACCCCGCCCGCGATCGACGCCCCAGCCGACGTCACCGTCGAGGCCACGAGCGGCCAGGGCGCCGCCGTCGGCTACGACCCGGCCACGGCCAGCGACGACGTCGACCCGGCGCCGCTGGTGAGCTGCCTGCCGGCCTCCGGCTCCCTCTTCCCGCTCGGCGCCACCACGGTCCTCTGCACCGCGACGGACGCGGCCGGCAACAGCGCCACCGCCAGCTTCGTCGTGACCGTGCTCGACACCACCGCGCCGACGCTGGGGCTGCCCGAGGACCTCGTCGTCGATGCGACGAGTCCGAGCGGTGCCACGGTGACCTATGAGGCGACGGCGAGCGACGTCGTGAGCGGCACTGTGCCCGTACTGTGCGACCCTGCCTCAGGGAGCACGTTCGTCATCGGGACGACCACGGTCGCCTGCTCGGCCGCGGATGCTGCGGGCAATGCTTCGTCGGGGACGTTCACGGTGACCGTAAGGAGCGCCGAGGAGCAGATCGCCGATACCTCGTCGTCGATCAGCACATCGACGCTCCCGCGCGGCCAGAAGTCGAGCCTCCTGGCGTCGCTCAACGCCGCTCAGTCGTCGATCTCGACCGGTGACATCACCACCGCATGCGACGAGCTCTCCGCATTCATCAAGAAGACGCAGGCCCAGGCCGGCAAGAGGATCCCGGCGAGTTTCGCGTCCGAGCTGATCGCCGACGCTGAGCGCGTGCGCGCCGTCCTCGGTTGCTCTTGAGCACCATCCTGCAGGCCGTGAACGGCGGCATGAAGGGCTTCGTCCTGTCCGTGCTTCTTGTCGCCTGCGGCGCCCCGCTCGCGGGGCCAACGCCCGAGGACGGCTCCCAGCGGACGCCACCGCCCGCAGCCGCCCAGACCGCTGCTGCTGGCGACCGATCGGATCCTCCCTCTGAAGGGCCGAGTAGCCAGCCCCCACCGGCCGAGAGCGCCGGGGACGCCCTCGGGTCGTTCGGCGTGGAGATCCGCGACGAGGACAGTCCGGTGGCCGGCCATGTCCTGATCGAGGTGGTCGGCCTGCTGCCGAATGAGTCGGTCGAGCTGACCTTCTCGCTTCCCGGTCAGGAGGACAGTCTCGACATGTTGTCGGCGGACGAGACCGGGACCATCTCCTACGCACATCCGCGCGAGATGGGCGGCCTCACGATCGTCGCGCGGCGCGCCAACGGCGATGTCGCAACTGGGACCTTCTCTAGCGACCTCGCTCCGGTGGCCGAAGAGGCCACGGCACCGGGATCCGCCCGCGAGAGCTCTGGGGCAGCCGCCCAGCCGGGAGTGCGATCTTCGCCCGGACCGGCGACGCCCGCGCCGACCCGGGGGGCCGATGACCTCGTAGTCCTGTCCGTCACGCCGCCAGCCGGCACTCTCCCCGTAGCCGACAAGTGGGATGGCTGGTGGGACGGCTTCACTGGCAGCGAGCTGACCGCGGCCGGACAGCGCATCGACGTCGAGGTCGAGTACACGCTGGCGTCGGCAGAGGAAGGCGAGCTCTGGCTCACCATGGGTGGCGCCATCGGTCCCGACGGCTGCGAATCTCCGGCCAGCCAGGTCTTCACCCCTATCGCGCGCGGCACTGGTCGCCTCACGATGTCCGTCACGGTCGAGCGTCTGTGCGGGCCCAGCAGCCCGGGCCAGTACCAGCTGACCGTCTGGCTCGGTGGGGCGCATGAGGGCCCGAGCGGTCCCGGGTCGGAGATCGAGAAGGAGCTGGGCTACTACAGGGTCCGCTAGCACACAACTAGCGCGCGTCGGGCCTCGGGAGCGGAACGAGCATGGGGACCTCGCGCGCGTAGCGGTCGTACGCGTCGCCGAGCTCGCTCCGCAAGAGCTCTTCCTCCGCGCGGGCGCGGAGGTACAGGCCGGGGAATGTGACCGCGAGCGTGCCGGCCAGCAGGAGGAGGTTTCCCGTCGCGAGGCACGCGCCCAGGTAGTGGAGCCCGAGGCCGGTGTAGATGGGGTGCCGCACCAGGCCGTAGGGACCGGAGCGCACGACCTCGTGCCCGCGGTGCACCTGGACCTCCACGTCGAAGTGGCGGCCGAGCGTCGCCGCCGCCCAGATCGCGAAGGCGATCCCGGCTACGACGAGGACGAGGCCTAGCAGGGCGAGCCAAGAGGCGATCTCGATCTCTGGTCCGGGACGGAGCCATACGACCGCGTAGGGCACCCATACGAAGAGCGGCAGCCACTTCGCGAGGCCGCCGCGCTCGCGGAGCGAGTGCCCGCGCCAGGAGCGCGAGCGCGCTCGCAGCCAAAAGGCGTAGCTGATGTACGCAGCGAAGGAGACCGTGACGACACCTGCGACCAGTGGCATGACGAGCGCACGGTAGGCGCAGCGCCGCCCGTATGGTCGGGCTCGTGCCTCATAGGCGGCCGACCTTAATGGATCTGTACGGATCGCTTCCGGTCAACAAGCGGTGGCCCGGAGAGAAGGCGGTGCGGAAGATGATCGGCCGGAAGCTTGGAGCTGAGCTCGACCGCACGACCAAACGCGCGTGACGCTCCGTCAGCGGATGAGCCCGAGCGCCATCCAGTAGGGCACGCTCGCGGCGATGGCGAGGAAGCGGATCCCGAGGAGCACCGCGCCCATGCGCATCCCCTGCCCGTCGGTGAACGAGTCGCCGCGCGTCGCGTCCCGCAGCACCAGGTACTCGAGGCCCTGGTACGGGAGCACCCACGTGTTCGCGGCGAGCAGCACGACCACGCCGGCGACCCACGGCGAGATCCCGAGCGCCGGCGCCGCTGGCATCGCCACCAGCGCCATCAGCAGCATCGTCGGCCGGCTCGGAAGCACGACGCGCAGGAGCACGACCGCCGCCGCCAGCCCCAGCACCACGAGGGCCGGATGTCCGGCGGCGCGCGCGAGCGGGGCCAGCGCCTCCCCCAGCCAGCGATCGACACCGGCCCCCTGGAGGACCGGCCCCGAGCCGAGCAGGATCCCGAGGAACACCAAGAAGGCCCAGTCCACGCTGGTGCGGAACGCGTCGCGGCCGAGCACACCGGCGACCGCGATCGCGAGGCTGACCGTGGCCAGCCAGGCCGCCTCGATCCCGATGACCGGCTCGAACGCCAGGCCGACGATGAGGACGCCGACGGCGAGGGCGGCCATGCGCTCGGCGGTCGAGAGTCCCGCGATGACATGGAGCTGCCGGTGGAGCGCGTCCGAGGAGGGCCTCGCCGCGGCCTGGGGCCTGAAGAGCCAGAGGAGCGCCGCCGTCGCCGCGAGCGCCGAGACGGCGAGCGCCACCGCCGAGGCCGCGAGCCAGCCCCACCAGCCGAACGCCGCGCGCTCCGCTTCCGGTATCAGCTCCAGGACGAAGAAGTTCGTGGCGAAGCCGGTCAGGAACAGGTTCGCGAAGTACCAGTGGCCGACCAGTCCGGCGAACGCGAGGCCCGCGGCGCCCGCGCTCCGCGCCGGCTGGCCGAGCGCGATGCGCAGCTCGGCCG
>JBOGTE010000118.1:0-6808 GCA_050692015.1 Candidatus Limnocylindria bacterium | reverse complement strand
GCCCTGGGCGCCGTGGAGGAGCTCGCGGAGTGGCTCGGCGCCGACGGCGTGGCCTGGCCGCGGAGACTGCCCGCGGCCTGGGCGTAGGCGCAGTTCAGCCGTAGCGCAAGCACCACGACGCGTCGGGAGGCGACCGACCGGTGACACGTCAGGCGGTGCTACGTTCAGGCTGTAGGTGCTCCGCACACAGGGCCAGGCCAGACCGGGCACCCGCCTCCTGCTCGTCCTCGCCATCGCCTTCGTGCCGCTGGTGCTGCTGGAGGCGCTGCTCCTGGAGCGGCAGGCCGAGGTCCAGCGCGAGGGCGTGACCGCCGAGCGCCGCGCCCTGGCCGCCTCGGTGGCGCACGCGGCCGACAGCTACATCGAGGGCAACCTCCGCGCCCTCCAGGCGCTGGCCCGCTCCGGGACCATCACCGAGGCGGCCGCGGGCGACCAACTCAACGCCTTCCTCCGCGAGATCTCGGACGAGAGCCCGGTGTGGCTGACGGTGGCGCTCTCCGGCTCGGACGGGCTGAACATCTCCAGCCTGACCACGCCGCCGGGCAGCGTGGACATCTCGGACCGCGACTACTTCCAGACCGCCATGGCCGGCCAGCCCGCGGTCGGGTCGGCCATCCTGGCGCGGGCGCTGAACGTGACCAGCGTCGTCGTGGCGGTGCCGGTGGCGCTCGAAGACGGCGAGCGCGCGGTGCTGAGCGCCGCGCTGTCGCTCGCGGAGGTCGAGCGGGAGCTCCTGGCCGCGCTCCCGGGCGGGATCGAGCTGAGCCTGGTGGACCGCCGCGGGCAGGAGTTCGTGGGGCCGGGCACGATCACCGACGCGTTCCCGGTCGTTCAGGACAGGCCCGGCGTGGCCGCGGCGATGCGCGGCGAGACCGGCGCGGCGGTCTTCACGGTGGACGCCGTCGAGCAGCTGGTGGCCTACGCGCCCGCGTCCACCGCGGGGTGGGCGGTGGTGCTCCGCCAGCCGGCCGCGACCGTGTTCTCCGCCATCGACGCGCAGCGGGGCACCTCGCTGCTCCTCACCGGACTGGCGCTGGCGGCCGGCCTGGCCATCGCGGCGTACCTGGGGCGGGCGCTGGCGCGGACCTACTCCGACATCGAGCGGGCCCGCGCAGAGGTGGAGGCCGAGCGCGGGCGGCTGAGCGACGTCGTGAACGAGCTGCCGGTCGCGGTGTCCCTCTACGGCCAGGACGGGCGCGCGCTCCTGCGGAACGCCGCCTACTACCGCCTCCTGGGCGGCACGCCGCCGGAGACCCTGGGCGACGCGGTCCAGTACTACCAGACGCGCCGCGAGGACGGCACGGTCATCGCATCGGAGGACCTGCCGCAGCGCCGCGCCCTGCGCGGTGAGGTGATCCGCTCCGAGCCGCTACAGCTGCGGCACGCCGTGAGCGGCGAGGACGTGCACGTCCTGGTGGACGCGGTCCCGCTGGCGCGCGCCGGAGACCGGCCGGTCGCCCTGGTGGTGATCCACGACATCACCAGCCTGCGCAGGACGGAGCAGGAGCGCACCGAGTTCTTCGAGATGGCCAGCCACGAGATCAAGACACCCCTCACGGTGCTGGTCGGCAGCATCGAGCTGGCGCTCCGCTTCGTCCGCCGCGGCCAGTCCGACCGCCTGGACGACGTCCTAGTCCGGGCCGACGAGGGCGGCCGGCGTCTAAGCGACCTCGTCCGCGACCTCCTGGACCTGACGCGCCTGGACGCGGGCAAGCTCGAGGTGCGGCGCGAGATCATGGACCTGGTCGCGGCCGCGGGGGCGGTGGTGAACGAGACGCGGCTCGGCACCGACCGCCACACCCTGAGCCTCGCCGCGCCGGCCGGCCCGGTCTTCGTGAACGCGGACCCGCGGCGCATCACGCAGATCGTCCACAACCTGCTCGACAACGCCATCCGCTACAGCCCCGACGGCGGCGACATCGAGGTGACCATCACGCGCGAGGACCTCGAAGCCGTCCTGCGCGTCCGCGACCGCGGCCTGGGCGTCCCCGAGGGCGAGCGGGCGCAGCTCTTCCAGCGCTTCTACCGCACCAGCCGCACGCGGGCCCTCGGCGGCACCGGGCTCGGCCTCTTCATCAGCCGGCGCATCGCCGAGGCGCACGGCGGGCGGCTCTGGCTGGAAGAGAGCGGCCCCGAGGGCACGACGTTCGCCCTGGCGCTTCCGGTCGTGCGCGTGGGCGCGGCCACCATCGGGACCTAGGCCGCATCACACAGCTGCTGCCGGGGCTACTGCTCGCCGTCGCCGTCGCGGTGGCGGCGCGCCTGGTCTCGGGCGCCCTGCCGCCGGCGGTGAGCGAGATCCTGGTCGCGGTCCTCGCTGGCATCCTTGTCGCCAATCTGGTGCCGCTCCCCGAGGCGGTGGCGCCGGGCGTGCGCTTCGCGGTGCAGCGGGTGCTGCGCCTGGGCATCGTGCTGCTGGGCGCGCGGCTCAGCCTGGAGGCGGTGCTGGCCATTGGCGCGGGCACGCTGGGCCTGGTGCTGGCTGCGATGGCCCTGGCCTTCGGGGTGGCGCTCCTGGCCGGCCGGGCCTTCGGCGTGCCGCCGCGCCTGCGCCTGCTCATCGGCGTGGGCACCGCGGTGTGCGGGAACTCGGCCATCGTGGCGACGGCGCCGGTCATCAGGGCCGAGGAGCGCGAGGTCAGCTTCGCGGTCGCGACGATCACGCTCTTCGGCACGCTCGCGGTGTTCGTCTTCCCCGCCGTGGGCCTCTGGCTGGACCTGCCCGACGCGGTCTTCGGCGTGTGGGCCGGCATCGCGGTGAACGACACCAGCCAGGTCGTCGCTGCAGGCTCCGCCTACTCAGAGGAGTCACGTGACATTGCGACGGTCGTCAAGCTCGTGCGCAATGCCTTGATGGCTCCGCTCATCGTCGCGATCGCTTGGTACTGGAACTCCAGCGGGGGCTCTGCCCCCGCCCCGCCGGGGGCTCTGCCCCCTGGACCCCCGGGATCGCTTGAGGCTCCTCCTCCTCCTCCTGGATCTCCGAAGCTGCTTCGGCACTCGATCGTGAGCGCTGTGCCGGTCTTCGTGCTCGGGTTCCTTGGGATGGCGGCGCTGCGCACCGCGGGCGCCATCACCGACGAGCAGGCCGCGCGCCTCGACCAGGCGGCCACGGCGCTGATCCTGGTCGCCCTGGCCGGGGTGGGCCTGAACACGCGTCTTGCCCAGATGCGCACCGCCGGCCTCACGCCCTTCTACGTGGGCCTGGCCACCGCCGCGACGCTGGCCCTGGTCAGCCTGGCCGCGATCCTCGCGCTGGGCATCGCTCCCGACGCCTGACACCAGAGGACCCCGGCGGCTTGCCGGGGCCCTCCAGGGAAAGGGATAGGGGTCTGTAAAACCCTTTAGTCGGGCTCCACCGTGATGTCACGCCGCACCACGTCGCTGTTGCCCTGAGAGTCGGTCACGCGGAGCGAGACGGTGAAGGTCCCGGCGGCGCCGTAGGTGTGCCTCGCGCGGATCCCGGTCGCGTCCACGGTCCCGTCGCTGTCGAAGTCCCACTCGAACGCGAGCTGGTCGTCGGAGTCCTGGCCGTCCTCGCTGCAGCGCGCGTCGAAGTTGACCTGGTCTCCGGCCTCGGGGCTCCTGGGCTTCCAGCCGAAGCAGGCGATGGGCGCGCCGGGGTCGCCCACGTTGACCGTGACGTTCCCGGTGGCGCTCCCGCCGTGGCCGTCGCTGATCGAGTAAGTGAAGGAGAAGCTGCCGCTGGCGTTGGTCTCGGGCGTGTAGGTCACCGTGCCGTCGGCGTTGGCCGTTGCGGCCCCGGAGGACGGCTGCGTCACGCCGGTGAGCGTGAGCGGGTCGCCGTCGGGGTCGTGGTCGTTGGCGAGGACGGCGATGGTCACGGCGGTGTTGCGCTCGGTGGTGGCGCTGTCGTCGTTGGCGACCGGGTCGGTGTTGGGGCGCGCCTCCACCGTGATGGTCACGGTGGCGCTGTCCTCGAACTCGCCGTCGGTCGCGGTGTAGGTGAAGGTGTCGGTGCCGGTGAAGCCGTCGTCCGGCGAGTAGGTGATGGTCCCGTCGGGGTTGTCGATCACCGAACCGTTCGCGGGGTCGCTCACCGTCCCGACCATGAGGGTGTCGCCGTCGGGGTCGGTGTCGTTGGCGAGCACGGCGACGGTGACGGGCGTGTCCTGCTGCGTCGTGGCCGCGTCGTCGTTCGCGACGGGCGGTTCGTTGCAGTCGGTGGCCAGGCCGGTGAAGGCCACGTCGTCGATCCACCAGCCGCTGCCGGGCAGGGCGCCGAGCGCGATGGGGTCGCCGGTCAGGCGGAATCGAAAGAGGGCGTTCTGGGCCGGCGCGAGCGCGCCCACGTCCACCACGACCCGCGTCATGGTCCCCGTGACCTCGGTGCCGTCGCCGCCGGTCCAGGCCCGGCGTCCCGCGATGGGGCTGTCGAAGGCACCACTGATCTCGCCGTTGTAGCCGCCCTCGAGGAACACGCCGCCCGCGGCCTCGACGTCCGTCCAGGTCGCCCCGGCGTCGGTGCTCACCTCGAGCACGCCGCCGTCGAAGCCGTCCTCGAAGCCGAAGCGGTGCCAGAACTCGATAGCCGTTGTCGTCCCGAGATCGGCGGCCGGCGAGATGAGCCGGTCGTCCTTGAGCTCGAGCGTCTTGGCGTCGCTCATCCACGAGTGATCGCCGCTCTTCGCCAGCAGGTCGGTGACGATCTCCCACTCCGGGCTGAGCGTGTTGCCCAGTGAGTTCGCCGAGGTCTGCTTCGACCAGCCGGCCGGGCCGGACTCGAAGTCGTAGAGCTCGTCCTCCGTCGGGCAGAACGGGGCCGGCGAGGGCGTGGGCGAGGGGCTGCCCGTCGGCGTGGGGGTCGGAGCGGGCGTCGCCGTGGGCGACGGCGTGGGCGTGGGGGTCGCGTCGAAGCTGGAAGCGAGCTCGATGGCCAGCGCCGGCGTGATGCGCCCGAACATGCCGGTCCCCGGCGGGTGCGAGAACGTGGTCGAGTCGAGGAACGAGGCCGCGACCCGGCCGTCGGGGAGGATCGAGATCGTCTGGAAGTCCATGCGCGGGCTGGTGAGCGCGCCGATGCTCGAGCCGGCCGGGTTGTCGCCCAGGCCGAGGCGGTAGACGCGCGCCAGGCGCGCCGCGTCCCCGGCGACGTCGAACTTGTAGACCCAGTCCTGGTGGTCGATGCGGAGCGCCAGCGCCCCGATCCCCACCGCGGCGTTCACCTTGAAGTCCACCAGGCCGCCGAACCGCAGCGGCACCACGGTGGAGGTCCACGTCTGGGCGCCGTTGGCCGAGATGCGGTACTCCAGCGAGTCCGCGCCGATGCTGCGCACGTTGTGGATGCGCCCCAGGGAGTCCACCTGGATGAAGGTGGGCGGCACGCTGCCGTCGGGCAGCCGCCACGACGCCCAGTCTCGCGTCTCGGGGTCCATCTGCCAGCCGCCGTTGGCGATCGCGTACCCCCCACCAAGACCCGTTACGGGCGCGCGGCGGATGGGCTGGATCCAGTCGAAGGAAGCATCGGCCGATATCGGGAAGTACCCGGACACGGGCGTGTCGGTCACCCCGTCGAGGATGAGGCTCGAGGGCTCCGCGTAGAGCAGGCCGTCGGTGCTGACCCACATGGGGTCCTTGATCCCGGCGCCGCCCTGCACGATCGAGATGTAGGGGACGGTCTTGCCCGTCGCGTCGGTGAAGGGACCCGGGATGACCGTCAGCCACGGGCGGTCGTAGAAGGGCTGGTGCACGAAGTTGACCAGGGTCCGCCACTCGCCGGTGTCGGCGTTGTACTTGTAGGCGATGAAGCGGTCACCCGAGTAGGCGTCCCAGGTCATCGCGATCACGTCGCCGTTCGGCGCCATGGCCATGGAGCCCTCGGCGTTCACAGCGCCCTCGAGCGGCCGGACCGACTTCCACGTGAGGCCGCGGTCGTCCGTGTAGTTCACGAAGTTGCCGCCGATGTCGAAGAGGCGGCCGTCGCTGGAGCCCCCCAGGTGGTTCTCGCAGCAGTTGCCGGTGTCCTTGACCACGCGCCACTCGGTGGTGCCGGTCTCGTCGTCCGCGGTCGAGTCGGTCGCGCCGAAGTCGGTCGTCGGGTGGGTCTGGGTGAGCGTCTCCTTGGTGACGTCGATGACCTGCGCGGGGACGCCCACCGTCTCCTGCGTCGATGGCGCTCCGGGCGGGTCGGTCTCGAGCGCGAGCTGGACCGCGGCGAGAGCGTCGATGCGGCCCCAGCCGAAGGTGTAGTTCGGCACGTCCGAGGGGCTGACCTCGCCGCAGAGGTCGGCGGCGGGCAGCTTGACCGCGCTCGCCTTGATGACGTCCTCGATGGCGTCCACGTGCCCCCGTAGCTCAGGGTTGGCGGACAGGATGAGCGCCACGACGCCGGCCACGTGCGGGCCGGCCATGCTCGTGCCGCTGAGCGCGGCGTAGGAGCTGTCGCTCGCGTTGGTCGCCGAGCGGATGCCCACGCCCGGAGCGACGATGTCCGGCTTCTGCAGCGCCACGCCCTCGATCGTGTTGGTCATGACGGGGCCGCGGCTGCTGAAGCTCGAGATGCGGTCGTCCGTCGCCATCGTCGCGCCGACCGTGAACGAGGCGTCGTAGACGGCGAGCGGGAAGGCGATGGTCGCGCAGGCTCCGGCGCGGCCGTCATTGCCGGCCGAGACCGCGTAGAAGGTCCCGGCGGCGCGGCTCGCGTCGATCATGTCCTTGAGGAGCGGCGAGGCGCAGCCCTCGACGCAGCCCCACGAGTTGTTCACGACATCGGGGGCCTTCGACGGATCCGGGTTCTCGCCGTTCCCGTCGGTCGGGGCGATGAGCCACTGCATGCAGTCCATGTAGG
>JBOGTE010000117.1:0-6831 GCA_050692015.1 Candidatus Limnocylindria bacterium | reverse complement strand
AGCCTCCGGCGAGCCCCGTGCCCGCGCCGCGCGGCACCACCGCGACGCCGGCCTCGCGCGCCGCCAGGACCACGGCCGCGACCTCTTCCGCGGTCGCCGGGACGACCACCGCGCCGGGTGCATTACGGTCGAAGCCGGCGTCGTACTCGAAGACGAGGAGGTCCTCGGGGGTGGAGAGGACGTTCTCGCTGCCGCAGATCGCCTCGAGGCGCTCGATCAGACCGATCGGCGGAGCATACCGACGGGGGCACGCTCGACCGGCGAGCGGACACGTGGACGCAACACGTTCTGTGTGGACGCGTTCCGAACGACGTGGGACGGATCGCGTTCACCTCGGCGCTCCTCATCGTGCTGATCGGCTGCGGCGTGGCCGAGGCGCCCCCGCCGCCCGCGGCCGAGGTGGCGCTCCCGGAGGCCGCACCGGGCGGGACCTCGGGCTCCAGCGCCGCGCTCCAGGACCTGCCCCCGGCCCGGCCTCGCGGCGCGGCCGAGGTGGCCCCTCGCGCCGCCTCCGCGGCCCAGCGGGGGTTCCCCTTCGGTGAGGCCCGGGCCGAGTGGATCCCCGCGACCCCCTGGAACTACGACCGCGGGCGCTTCGGCGAGCCCGTCCGGTTCATCGTCATCCACTACACGGCCATCAGCTACGAGCGCACGCTGCGGGCCTTCACCAGCCCGGCGTCGCGCGTCAGCGCCCACTATGTCGTGCGCCACGACGGCCATGTAACGCAGATGGTGAGCGAGGACGATACAGCCTGGCAGGCAGGCCATTACTGGTACAACGTGCGGTCGGTCGGGATCGAGATAGAGCTGGCTCCGGGCGAGAGCAACGACGCCTTCACGCCCGAGCAGTACTACGCCACGGCGGCGCTCGCCTGCGGCATCTCCGCGCGGCACGGCGTGCCTCTCGACCGCGTCCACGTCGTCGGGCACAACGAGATCCCAAGAACTGGCAAGATCGATCCCGGTCCGACATGGGGGTGGCCCCACTTCATGTACCTGACGAGCCTGTGCGCGCCGCCGACCGCCGGCGGCCTGCGGGCCGGCTTCGTGTCACAGACGGCCTTCCCCGACCTGGCGACCGACGAGTTCGCCACCTTCTCCGTGACGCTCCGCAACGACGGCGCGGTCGCCTGGCGCAAGGGCACCTCCAGCGAGGTTCGCCTGGGCCTGGTCGGCGCGAGCGGGGACCCGGCGCTGGTCGGGCATCGCTGGCCCATGCCGGACCGGCCCGCGGTGCAGGAGGAGGAGCTGGTGCCGCCGGGGGGCACGGCGACGTTCACCCTCACGGTGAGAGGCGGCACCCCGGGTGAGTTCCTCCTGCGGCTGCGCCCGGTGGTGGACGGCGTCGCCTGGCTGCCGGACCTCGGGCTCTACACGATCGTCCAGGTGCACGACCTCGACAAGGTGGGGGCGGCCGGAGCGCTGGACGAGTAGAGGAAGCGCTGCTTCGCCGCGTTGGGGGGTGCGGGCAGGGGGCGGAGCCCCCTGCCTAGAGGAAGCGCGGCTTAGCCGCGCTAAGCGTGGTCCTCGATCCAGACGGCGCCGTCCAGGCCGTGCTCCTTCTTCCAGATCGGAACGTCCCTCTTCAGCTCGTCGATGGCCGCGCGGGCCGCGGCGAACGCCGCGTCACGGTGGGGCGCCCCCGCGGCGACCACCACCGCGATCTCCCCGATCCCGAGGTCTCCGATCCGGTGGTGCATGGCGAGTCGGGCGGGCGCGTGCCGCTGCTCCAGCCGGTCGGCGATCTCGCGCATCCGCCGCTCGGCCATCTCCCCGTAGGCCTCGTACTCGAGGTGCGTGACCCGCCGTCCCCGGCTGGTGTCGCGCACCGTCCCCAGGAACACCGCGACGGCGCCGAAGGCGTCGTCGCGGACCGCGGCGATCACCTCGTCCACGGACAGCGGACCGGTCCCGATGGCGATCCGGGCGAGCGACCCCGTCGCGCCTCCGGACACCGGCGGGATCAGCGCCAGCTCGTCACCGTCGGCGAGGGCGGCGTCGGCGTCCACGTAGTCGCGGTCCCGCGCGATGAGCGCCACGGCCCGCCCACCTCCCACCAGGGGATGCAGGCGCTGGATCTCGCTCAGGGCATCGCGCACGCGCGCGCCGTCCTCGAGCTCGAGCTGAAGGCGGCCCACGCCCGCGGCCTCGCGATAGGACGCGAACAGCCGCACCCGCACGCGGATCACGATCCGAGTTTAGGCTGCGCGCTGCATGGATCTCGGCGCGGGTCTGCCCGCGCTCGTCCTCACGCTCCTGCTTCTCGTCGTCAACGGCTTCTTCGTGGCCGCCGAGTACGCCCTCGTTCGGGTCCGCCGGACCCAGCTCGAGAGCCTGGCCGCGGAGGGGAGCCGCCGCGCACGGCTGGCGCACCGGATGCTCGGCCACATCGACCGGTACATCTCGACCGTCCAGGTCGGGGTGACCGGCGCCTCCCTCGGCCTCGGCCTGGTCGGGGCGCCGGCGGTCGGCCGGCTCGTGGACGCGCTGTTCGCCTCGGTCGCGCCCCCCGCCGCCGTGCTCGACGTGCTGAGCTTCCTGGTCTCGTTCTCCATCGTCACGTACGTCACCCTCGTCGTCGCGGAGCTCGCTCCGAAGTACGTGGCCATCCAGCGAACGCTCCCGCTGGCGCTGTGGACCGCCTACCCGCTCCACTTCGCCTACCGGCTCCTCTCCCCGTTCGTCTGGCTCGTGAACCGCGGTGCCCGCGGCCTGGTCCGCCCGTTCGGCATCTCGCCGACGGGCGAGATGGACGTCCACAGCGAGGAGGAGCTGAAGATGCTCCTGGCCGTCTCCAGCCGGAAGGGGGTCCTCCAGGAGTCCGAGCGGGTCCTGCTCGTCCGAGCGCTCGACTTCGCGGACACGCTGATCCGGCAGGTCATGGTCCCGCGGACGGAGATCGTGGGCATCGACGAGGGCGCGACGCTGCGGGAGCTACGGACCCTGGCGCGGGAGCGGACCTTCACGCGCTTTCCGGTCTTCCGCGACCACCTCGACCAGGTCGTCGGCATCGTGCACATCAAGGACCTGGTGCCCGCCCCGGACCTCTCCCGGCCGGTGGGCGAGGTCATGCGCAAGCCCCTGTTCATGCCCGAGACGATGGGCCTCGACCGGGCGCTCGCCGAATTCCGCCGGGAGCGGGTGCAGATGGCCATCGTGGTGGACGAGTTCGGGGGTACGTCCGGCCTGGTGACGCTGGAGGACGTGTTCGAGCAGCTGGTCGGCGAGGTACAGGACGAGTTCGACCGTGAGACGCCCGCCTTCCGGCCCGAGAAGGACGGCGTCTGGCTGGTGGACGGCCTCGGGTCGCTCGCCGAGCTGCGGGAGCGCCTGGGCCTCGGGCTCGAGGGCGAGCCTTACGACACCGTCGGCGGCCTCGTGTTCGGCCGCCTGGGCCGGCTACCCAAGGTGGGGGACGCCGTGCCGGTCGAGGGCCGCCTCTTCGTCGTCACGGCGCTGGACGGCCGCCGCGTATCGCAGGTCCGCGTGGAGCACGGGCCCCAGAAGCGGCGGGCCTGACCGGGGTCGAGCGACGCTCGCGTCCTGAACGCGAGCGCCATGCGGGCGCAACACCGCAGCCTCGTTCCCGTTACCCGATCGTTCTCGTTACTCGATCGTTGGGGCGAGCGGAGGCCCGCTCGCCCGGCCTGGCACGGCGGCTGCGTTCGTGAGGGTCGAAGATCGTAAGGAGGTCCACCTGGTGGATGTCATAGGGACCCTCGGAAGCGACGCGGCACTGCTCCTCTTCTCGGCCGCCGGGCTGATCTCGACGACCGTGGCGATCCTCTTCGACACCCGGAGCCAGCGCACGGAGCTCGCGAAGGCCAACGTCCGCGTACAGCGCTAGCCCGCCCCGCTAGCGCTGGGGCAGGAGGGCGTCGGCCAGCCCCCGCACGAAGGTGCCGAGCTCCGAGAAGCGGTCGCCCCACCACTCCTGGCTGCGCGGGTCCAGCAGCACCAGCAGGACCACCGTCACCACCACCACCAGGGCGCTGATGGCCAGGAACGCGAGCACGTTCCAGCGGAACGTGGGCCGGTCGGAGGCCACGCTAAGCGTGACGGAGCCGGGCCACGAGGTTGTCCAGCCTCGCGCGTGAGATCGTCAGGAACTTCGCCAGGTTCTGTTTGTCCCCCTCGCCGACGCCGCCCTCGGTGCCCTCCAGCGCGCGCGCCAGCTCCGCCAGCGCCTCGTTCAGCTTGCGCGTGCCCGTGATGAGGGCGTCGTCGCGTAGCGGCGGCGGACCCTCCTTCTCCTCCTTGACGGCGGGCGCCGCGTTCGGGTCGAGGATCTTCTGGACGCGCTCGTGGAGCTTGAGCAGGGTCAGCTCGCCCGCGAGCACTCGCTTCACCAGCGCGCGCCGGCGACGCTTGTCCTCGAGCTTCATCAACTCGTAGGCGTGGGTGAGCGTGTCGTACCGCTGCGCCACCATCTCACGCACGTCGTCCGGCGCGCCCGCGAGGCGCAGCCGGTTCTCCACGTAGCCCTTGTCCTTCCCGAGCTTCCCCGCGAGGCCGCGGATCGAGTACCCGAGCTCGGTCGTCATCTTGTGGTAGATGAAGGCCTCGTCGAGGGGCGAGAGGTCCTCCCGCTGGAGGTTCTCGATGAGCGCGATCTCGAGAGCGGTGGCGTCGTCGAACCGCTCGACGATCGCGGGCACCGTCTCGCGCCCGGCCAATTTCGAGGCCCGCCAGCGCCGCTCTCCGGCGATGATCTCGTAGCCGTCGCCGGCCGGGCGCACCAGGATCGGCTGGAGCACGCCGTGCTCGGTGATGGACGAGGCGAGCTCCTGGAGCGTCTCCTCGTGCCAGGTCATGCGGGGCTGCGACGGGTTCGGCTGGATCTTGTCGATGGGTATCTCGCGCACCGCCGTGGGGGTGCGCGCCGACAGCAGGCTGATGATCCCCGCCTGCGTCTCGGTCTCCTGCTGGAAGATCCGGCTGCCGGCGTCGCGGAACGACTTGGTGCGCCGGTCCCTGGTGCTAAGCATGAGCCACCTCTTTCGCGAGCTCGAGGAAGCTCTTCGCGGCTTCCGAGCGTGCGTCGTATGTGGTGATCGGCACGCCCGCCGTGGGCGCCTCGCCGATCTTTACGGACTGTCGGATCACGGTGCGGAACACCGGGTGCTCGCCGGTGTCCTTCAGCGAGTCCAGCATGTCGCGGCCCAGGATCGTCCTGCTGTCGTAGAAGGTCGGCAGCAGGCCCAGGACCTCGAGCCGCGGGTTGAGGCGCGCCTGCACCGTCTTGATGATCTTGAGGAGCGCGGCCACGCCCTTGAGCGAGTAGTACTGCGTCTGGACCGGGATGATCACGCCGTCGGCGGCGACGAGCGCGTTCAGGGTCAGCAGGCCGAGCGTGGGCGGGCAGTCGATGAGCACGTGCGAGTAGCGTTCCGCGAGGTCGGGCGTGAACTTGTCGCGGAGCGCCATCTCGCGGCCGATCGCGGTCATCAGCTCCATCTCCGCTACGGACAGGTCGATCGTCGTCGGCGCGACGTCGAGCCGCTTCGTGGTCGTCTCGCGGATCACGGACGCGAGCGTCACGTCCGAGTCGACCATGACCTGCGCCATGCCGCGGTCGATGCCGTTCAGGTCAACGCCCAGGCCGACGGAGAGGTTGCCCTGCGGGTCGAGGTCCACGCAGAGGACCCGCTGGCCGAGCTGGGCGAGGGCGCCACCCAGGTTGATGGCGCACGTCGTCTTGCCGACCCCACCCTTTTGATTGGCTATGGCGATGATGCGTCCCAACGCGCCTCCCATGGCGAGACTCGGCCGTCTCCCCATGCGGTCGCAGTCGCGACGCGCCAGCCGTGCGTCACTATAGAGCACACGCATCGGCCCGTAGCTCAGTGGTAGAGCGGCATGCTCATAACTTGCTGGTCCCAGGTTCGATCCCTGGCGGGCCGACAGTCGAGCGAAGGGGGCGGCGGGAGCCGCAGCTCACGCCGACCCATGAGCGAAGGCTGTACGAAGTACAGCGCAGCGAAGGTACCGGCGTAGGAGGGGGAGCTGGTCGGTCTCGAGGACGTCCAGCGGGCCCGTGAGGTCGTCGCACCTCACATCCAGCGCACCCCGCTCCTCTCCAGCCGCTCTCTGGGCGAGCGCATCGGCGCCGCGGCCTGGCTGAAGGCCGAGAGCCTCCAGCGGACCGGCTCCTTCAAGCCTCGTGGCGCCACCAACGCCGTCGCGGCCATGCCCCGGGCGGACCGGGAGCGGGGGATCGTAACGATGAGCGCCGGGAACGCGGCGCAGGCCATCGCCTACGCAGGCCGCGCGGTCGGCGCACGCGTGGTCGTGGCCATGCCCGAGGCCGCCCCGGCGACCAAGGTGGCCGCCACGCGCGGGTACGGCGCCGAGGTCCGCTTCGCCCCGGACGCGACCGGGCTCATGCCCATCGTCCGCGAGCTAGAGGCGGCGGGGATGCGCTTCCTGCACCCCTTCGACGACGACGACATGATCGCCGGCCACGGCACGGTCGCGCTCGAGGTCCTGGAGGACCTCGCCGACGCGGACCGCATCGTCGTCCCGGTCGGGGGAGGCGGGCTGATCAGCGGCATCGCCGTCGCCGCGACGGCGCTCCGGCCGGGCATTAGGGTCGTGGGCGTTGAGCCGGAGGGCGCCCCGGGCATGCGCCGGGCCCTGGACGCCGGCCGGGTGGTGCCGCTCGAACGTCCGGCGACCATCGCCGACGCGCTGGCCGCGCCCTTCGCCGGCGAGCGCAACTTGGAGATCGTGCGCCGCCTGGTGGAGGACGTCGTGCTGGTCACGGACGAGGAGATCGCCGAGGGCGTGCGGTGGCTGGCGGCGCGGGCCCGCCTGGTCGCGGAGCCCGGC
>JBOGTE010000116.1:0-6892 GCA_050692015.1 Candidatus Limnocylindria bacterium | reverse complement strand
GTACGCGGCCGAGCCCGCGACCAGCGCGACGTAGTCGCGGTGGGGTACGAGCCAGAGCGCCGCCGCCAGCGCCGACACCGCGCGGGCGCCGAGGGCCAGGAGGCCGCCGGCCACCGCGAGCGACGAGCCGCTGGCGATCCCGATCCAGAGCGCGACCAGCGCGAGGTCGCTGCGCACCGTCTCCCACCGGTCCGGCACCGCGAGCGACGTGACCGCGGCGTACACGATGGTGAGGAGCGCGCCGAGGAGCACCAGGTGCGCCCACGTCACCACCGGGTAGATCCCCAGGAGGGCCAGCGCCGCCGCGCCGACCACGATGGGCCGCACGGGTATGCCGCCCGCTCGCAGGCCGGATCCGGCGACGGCGGCGAGCGTCACGACCGCCAGGACCAGGCGCAGCTCCGCATCCATCGCGGGAAGCGCGATCAGGGCCGGCTCGACGCCGCCCGTTCCCACGAGGCGCAGCAGCAGCAGCGAGCCGGCGACGCCGGCGGGCATGAGGATGAGCCCGCCCAGCGGTCCGGGGTCCGGCACGTCGTCCCCGTCGAAGCTCCAGGCGACGACCGGGTAGAGGCCCGCGAAGAGCAGCGCGCCGACCGTCGCGGCGAGCGTGGCGCCGAGCGTGACCGCGCCCGGCGGGATCTCGGTCAACAGGAACGACGCGCTCCCGTGTCGCGATACGAGCAGCGCCGCGACCACCCACGCCTGAAGTCCGATCGCGAGGTACGCCGCGGCACGCGCGGTGGCCGCCGCGGGCGCCACGGCCAAGAGGGCCAGGACCGTCAGCGCCGAGAGCACCGCCAGGAGCACGATCGCGGCGACCAGGTCGGAGGTGACGACCGTGGCGATCCCGACCAGGCCCACCGCCAGGAGCAGGCCGGCCAGGGCGGGATGCCGGCGCTCGGCGCGCGCCGCGGTCGCGAGCGCAGCCCCGGCGAACGCGACCGTGAGCGACACCGCGACCGCCGCCAGGGCGTCCACCCGGTACGAAGCCGTGATGGCGGGGCCGCCCACGGCGGACCACTCCCACAGCGCACGGCCCTCGGAGGCCGACGGATCGACCCTGCCCTGAAGCGCGAGCGGGACACCAGCGGCCGCCAGGACGAGCAGCGTTCCGAGGAGCTGGGACCAGGTCCCGCGCCGCGGCAGCAGGAAGAGGAGTCCGCTGGCCGCCAGTGCCACGGCCGAGGGAACGAGGGGAAGCTCAGCTGGCATGAGGCCTGCATTAAAGTAGCCCAACGTTGGACATCAGACTCCAGCCGCAGCTTCAGCAGAAGGTCACACCCAAACAGATAGCCGCGAACTACATCCTGCAGCTCTCCTCCATGGAGCTACAGGACGTCGTCAACGATGAGCTGGAGCAGAACCCGGCGCTCGACCTCGATGAGCAGCACACCTGTCCCCTGTGTGGCGCGGAGCTCACCGGACGCGTCTGCCTGCGGTGCTTCGGGAACGGAACGCGCGGGCAGCAGGCGACCTACATGCAGGACAACGACCCTCTCGAGGGGACCAACCTCATGCAGCGCGACGACGACGACGACGAGTTCGACCCGATCGCGCGCGCCGAGTCGGAGCAGACGCTGGCCGAGCACGTCAGCTGGCAGATGCGTGTCCTTCTCCCGCGCCGCTTGCACGCCGTCGCGGAGCACATCATCGGGAACCTCAACGAGCTCGGGTACCTCGAGGTGCCCCTCGAGGAGATCGCCGCGGCGACCGAGGTGAGCGCCGCCGACGCCGAGCTGGCGCTCAAGGCGATCCAGTCGATCGAGCCGGTCGGGCTCGGCGCGCGCGACACCCGCGAGTGCCTGCTCATCCAGATCGACCGGCTGATCGAGAACGGCGAGCCGGTGCCGCCGCACGCGCGGGCGGTCGTCGCCGACCACCTGCGGGCCCTGGGCGAGCACAAGTTCGGCGACATCGCCCAGGCCCTGCGGACCTCCCGCGAGGAGGTCCAGGCCGTCCGGGAGTTCGTCAAGGACAGCCTGAACCCCTACCCGGCCAACGCCTTCGCGCAGGGCCCCGGCGGCGACGTGGGCCAGAAGCGCTCGACCCTGCGACCGGACGTGATCATCTTCAAGAACGACGACGGGGAGCTAGAGGTCGAGGTGGTGGAGTCGCGCCGCTTCGCGCTCAAGGTCAATCCGGTCTACCGCGAGCTGGTCGGCCAGCTCCAGGCCGCGCGGAGCGGCAACGGCCCGGCCGTCTCTATGAACGACCAGGAGCGGCAGCACATCCGCGAGTACGTCACCCGCGCGAAGTTCTTCATCGACAACATCAACCAGCGGCGCCAGACGATGCTGCGTATCACGCAGGTCATCGTGGAGTGCCAGCGGGACTTCCTGGACAACGGCGTGCAGCACCTCCGGCCGCTGACGCGGGCCGAGGTCGGCGAGCGGATCGGCATGCACGAGTCGACCGTCAGCCGCGCCACGGCCGGGAAGTTCGTGCTGCTGCCCATCGGGCGCGTCATCCCGTTCTCCGACTTCTTCACGGCGTCGCTCGGAGTGAAGGACGTGATCAAGGGGATCATCGCGGCTGAGGACCGCTCGCGCCCGTTCTCCGACCAGGAGATCGTGGAGAAGCTACGCGGCGACCACGGGATCATCCTGGCGCGCCGGACCGTCGCCAAGTACCGCGAGGAGCTGCAGATCCTCCCCGCGCGCCTGCGCAAGTCCTAGCGGCGCTGCTCCTTGCCCAGCGAGGAGTTGCCCTTGGGGGGCGGCGCGCCGAGCGCCGTACCGATCGCGTCAGCCGAGCCGGCGTCGATCTTGTAGCCGAAGGCCGTCCGGTGGACGCCCTCGAGCTCGCGGTCGCGCAGCGCGTCGCGCAGGGAGTGCTCGCGCCACCCGAGCTTGGTGGCGAGCTCGGCCGTGGTCAGCCAGTCGCGGTCGGCCGACTTGGTCTTCTCCTGGGCGCTGGCTTTCTCCTGCTTCTTGGGGCTCTTCTGCGGCGGCACCCATTGAGCCTACCTCTGTTTGCGACGGGCGCGCTTCGCCCGTAAACTTCAGGCAGCGCTGCGGACCCCTCCGTCGGGTCGAGCGCTCCTTTTCTTGTCCCCAGATAGAAATGGCCGGGGGGCCGGCGGGGGGCCGGAGCCCCCCGTCTAGTTTGTATGGAGGTCCCCGCGTGGAGGTCTCGCCCCTTCTCTGGGCCGTACCCATCTCCGGTGTCGTCGCGCTCGCGACCGCCGCGTACTTCGCCTACGACGTCCTCAAGAGCCCCATCGGCTCGCCCGAGATGCAGCGCGTGGCCGCCGCGATCTACATCGCCGCGGTCGCGTTCATGAAGCGGCAGTACCGAACGATCGCGCTCCTGGCCCTGGTCGGCGCGGTGGTCGTCGGCCTGGTCGTCTACACCTGGGAGCGCGTCCCAGGGATCTCGCAGGAGGAGCTCGCGCTCAAGACAGCGTTCGCCTTCCTGGTCGGCGCGAGCGCCTCGATGCTCTCCGGGATCATCGGCATGTTCGTTGCCGTGAAGTCGAACCTCCGGACGGCGGCAGCCGCGGAGACCAGCCTGGGCAACGCGCTGCGCATCTCGCTGCGCGGCGGCGCGGTGTCCGGGATCCTGGTGGTGGGCCTCTCGCTGATCGGCGTGTTCGCGATATTCATCGCCTACGACGGCTTCGGGAACCCGGCCGAGGCGCCCTTCACCATCGTGGGCTTCGGGTTCGGCGCCTCGTTCGTCGCGCTCTTCGCCCAGCTCGGCGGTGGTATCTACACCAAGGCCGCGGACCTGGGGGCGGACCTCGTCGGCAAGATCGAGGCCGGCATCCCCGAGGACGACCCGCGCAACGCCGCCGTGGTGGCGGACCTGGTGGGGGACAACGTCGGCGACTGCGCCGGACGTGGCGCCGACCTATTCGAATCCACGGCCGCCGAGAACATCGGCGCCATGATCCTCGGCGTCGCGATCTTCGTCGCGACGGGCGATCCGCTCTGGATCCTCTTCCCGCTGGTCGTGCGTGGCTTCGGCCTCGTCGCGAGCGTGGTGGGGATCTTCATCGTCCGCGGCAAGGAGACCGGCGACCCCATGGAGTCGCTGAACCTCGGCTCCTACGTGGTCACGGCCCTGTCCATCGTCTTCATGTGGTTCACCACGAACCAGATGCTGAACGAGGGAGGCGCGGGCCACTGGTTCTTCTACTCCGGCGTCGTCGGCATCCTGACCAGCCAGGTCTTCGTCTACATCACGCGCTACTACACCTCGGGCAACTCGCGTCCCGTCCAGGAGATCGCCCAGGCCGCCAAGACCGGACCCGCCACGACGATCATCTCCGGGACGGCCGTGGGATACGAGACGACCGCCCCCTCGATCATCGCCATCTCGGTCGCGCTCTTCCTCGCCTACTTCTTCGGTATCCAGTGGGAGGCCGAGACGGGCCTGACCCACGGCGGCATCTACGGCACGGCGGTCGCGACCATGGGCATGCTCATGAGCGCGGCCTTCATCCTCGCCATGGACACCTTCGGCCCGATCACCGACAACGCCGCCGGCGTCGCGACCATGGCCAACGCCCCCCACGACATGCGCGACCGCCTCGATCGCCTCGACGCCGCGGGCAACACCACCAAGGCGCTCACCAAGGGGTACGCCGTGGCCTCGGCCGCGCTGGCCGCGTTCCTCCTCTTCTCCGCGTACCTGGAGCGCGTGGCGCAGCTCACCGGCAGCCCCTTCGACATCGTCAACCTCGCCAAGGTCGAGGTCTTCATCGGCGGCCTGCTCGGGGCGATGCTCGTCTACATCTTCAGCTCGCTGGCCATCCGCGCCGTCGGGCGCGCCGGCGGAGCGATCATCGAAGAGGTCCGGCGGCAGTTCCGCGAGCACCCCGGGATCATGACCGGGGCCGAGGAGCCGGACTACGCGCGCGTCGTGGACATCACGACCGCCTCGGCGCTCCGGAACATGATCGCGCCCGGCCTCCTGGCGGTCGGCGCGCCGATCGCGGTCGGCATCATCCTGAAGGCGGAGGCGATGGCGGCCTTCCTCATGATCGGCACGATGTCCGGCGTCATCCTCGCGACCGTCCTCAACAACGGCGGCGGCGCGTGGGACAACGCCAAGAAGTTCATCGAGCTAGGCGAGCTGAAGGACGAGGCGGGGATGGTCATCGGCAAGGGCACGCCCGCGCACGCGGCCGCCGTCGTCGGTGACACCGTTGGTGACCCCTTCAAGGACACCGCCGGTCCCAGCCTGCACGTGCTGGTGAAGCTGCTCTCGACGATCACGCTCGTCCTCGCGCCGCTCTTCATCTAAGAGATCGCGAGCGAGCGTCCGGCTCCGCCGGCGCGAGCGAGCTCGACGAGCGGTGTCGAGGCGGCGAGGCCGAAGGCCGAGCGCGAAGAGTTGGACTGGAGTACGAAGCGCGGAACTGATACGATCGATACATTCGAACGAGAGGAAGGGTGCGGGGTCGCGCCCTTTCTTTGTTCCAGGGAGGACGGCGTTGAGGACAAGCGGGTTCCCGTGCCGCTTCGGCGGCTGCGAGCGCTCCTACCCCGTAGAGGACCAGAGCTCGATGACCGCGCTGACCGCCGCTAGCGCCGCGCGCTCGGCCCACGAGATCGCGGACCACGAGTACCACCACGCCACGCTGCCCGAGGCGCCGCGGCTCACTTCTTACCGGTCGATCAGGCGGCCTAAGGATGCTCCTGGGACCGCCCCAGCCTAGGTAGGCGCCTTTGTCGCGCTTCGCGCCGTTCCTACTCGGCGGGACTGGCACCTCTAACTCGTAGGCTTGACTCGATGGTCAGATGGATCCCCGGTCGCACTGCGGCGGCCGGGATCCTGCCTTTTTCGCGCTTCGCGCACTTTTCCTACTCGGCGATCGTCGTTTGTCTTTCGCTTGTCCTCGCAGCGTGCCTACCAGCTGATCTGCGGGCCCCACCGTCGACCGCGACTCCGGCACCAACCCTGACCGCGACGCCATCACCATTGGTGGTCCCCTCTCCAGCACCCTCCGCGACGCTGATCCCGACGCCCTCGCCGCTGCCGCCGCTCACGGAGCTGGGCGGGCTGCTGCGGCCGCTCGCCACCGGGTGGCACCCGGCGGGGGAGACCGCGATCCTTCAGCAGCCCGGCGGCCTCGACGGCTCGCTCCTCGTGGCGGTGCCGCTGGACGGCACCGCGCCATCGGGCCTGCCGCTAGTCGCGTTCGGCCAGAGCGTGGGCTGGGACGTGCGCCCGGACGGCGCCGCCTTCGCCATCGCTCTCGCCACCGGTCTCGGCAGCTCGCGGGTCGCGATATGGGATGCGCAGACCGGCGGCACGCGGTGGGTCTCTCCGGACGAGCCCGGCGTGCTGCACAGCACGCCGGTCTGGTCGGCCGACGGTGGCGCGGTCTACTACGCCGCGCTGCGGCCCCCGGAGGGCGCGGGGATCTTCCGCGTCCCCGCGGCGGGCGGACGCCCTGTGCGGATCCGGCCGCCCGAGGGTGGCGGCGCTCAGCTGCACGGCCTGACCCCCGACGGTCGGGACCTGGTGTGGTCGCGGGCCGACGCGCGCGGGTCGACCCTGGTCCTCGACCTCGAGAGCGGAGAGACCCGGAGCTTCGGCGAGGAGCTGTCCAGGCCGCTGGCGTGGCGCTCGGATCCGCCGAGGGCCCTGGTCGTCACCGGAGGGTGCTGCGCCGGCCGGACCGGCACGCTCGTCGTCTGGGACGACCTCGGCGACGAGCGCCGCGCCATCTACGGCTCCGACCTGACCCCGCAGGAGGCGGTGGGGAACGCCGACTGGTCGCCCGACGGCAGGCGCATCGTCGCGACCGTGTACGACACCACCATCAGCAGCGAGATCGCGAGGCCGCTCGTGACCATGAACGAGAGCGCCGGAGAGCGGCTGACGATCGAGGGGACGGAAGGCGCCGGGTTCGTCCGCTGGGTGCGAGCCGGGATCC
>JBOGTE010000115.1:0-6893 GCA_050692015.1 Candidatus Limnocylindria bacterium | reverse complement strand
TGCCAGATGCGGTCCCACCCCTCACCGCTGTCGCGTGCGCGCATCCGCATTCGCCGCGTCATCCACGGCGCGCCTCCCTGAGCTCGGCGAGGCGGCCGACGCGAGCCCTCGTCACGAGCGGATCGTCGCGGCGTGGCCGGAACTGGGTCCGATCGCGCTCGCCGACCGTCCGGCCCGGCCCGCCGCGCTTTGATCCGCGAGCCGACGAGGGTGAGAAGGAGGACGCCGAGCCGAGCAAGGGCGCCGCCCTAGCGCTGGATCGGGAAGATCCGCTCCCCCAGCAAGCCACCGATCGCACCGAGTCCTGCCGCGAGCATCAGCGGCAGCGCCAGCGAGGCCGGCTCGATGCGGATCCCCCCGAACGACGAGACGGGGGCCGAGAGCGGCGTGAAGGCGTGGTGGAGCTGCGTCCCGATGAGGCTCCCGAGGAAGAACGAGAAGAGCAGCGCGCAGGGCGCGGCGACCGCGCCCAGCCGACCAGCGATCACGCCCGAGCCGAGCAGGACCAGAGCGGGCAGCGAGAACACCAGCACCGGGTGGAGCGGCAGCGGCTCCGTCAGGGCCCACCAGAACCCGAGGCCCACCGTGGAGGCCGTGACCGAAGCGACCAGGCGGGGGACCGCCACCGGCTAGGAGACGATCGCGAGCGCGCGGTCGGCCTGGTTCAGCGGCTCCGCCCGGCCGGCGGGTGACAGCACCGCGACGTCCTCGATGCGCACCCCGAAACGGCCGGGCAAGTACACGCCCGGCTCGATCGAGAACGCCATCCCCGGCTCGAGCGGGGCGTCGTTCCCGCTCACCAGGTAGGGATGCTCGTGCCCGTCGAGCCCGATGCCGTGGCCCAGCCGGTGGACGAAGTACTCGCGGTACCCAGCCTCGTCGATCACCGAGCGCGCCGCGGCGTCCACCGCTGAGCACGGCGTGCCCTCGCGCGCGGCGCGGTACCCGGCTTCCTGCGCCCGCAGGACCACGTCGTGGACCCGGCGAACATCGGCATCGACCGCCGCGCCGGCGTGCACCGTCCGCGTGATGTCGGAGCAGTAGCAGTCGCGCACGCCGCCGAAGTCGAGGACGACCGCGTCACCCTCGGCGATCACGCGCTCGCCGGTGTCGTGGTGCGGCGACGCGCCGTTCGGACCCGAGGCGACGATCGTGAACGAGACCTCCGCGTGGCCCTCGGCGCGCAGCAGCTCGGCGACGTCGCCGGCCACCTCCCGCTCGGAGCGCCCCGCGAACGGTCGCGCACGGAGATCCGCGAAAGCGCGGTCGGCGGCCTCGGACACCGCGCGCAGAGCCGCGACCTCGGCCTCGTCCTTGCGCGCCCGCAGCGGCGCGGTGAGAGCGGACGCCGGCTCGAAGCCGCGGTCGGGCATCGCCGCTTGCAGGCGCAGGACGAACGCCGCCCACATGCGGTCATCGAGCGCCAGCCCGCCGCGTCCGCCCGCGAGCCGCGCTACGAGCCCGACCGGGTCCTCGGTCTCGTCCCACTCCCTGACCGGGACTCCCGGTGCCGCCGCGCGCGCCCTGGGCGCTTCCAGGCGTGGGACCACAAGCGTCGCCTCCGCCTCGGCCGTCAGCACCAGGCAGGTGAGGCGCTCGCTAGCGTGGATGCGATGCCCCGAGAGGTAAGCCAGATCGGATCCGGGCGAGAAGAGGGCCGCGCCGATGCCCCTCGCCCGCGCCGCCGCCGCGGCGCGAGCTCGTCGGTCGCGGAAGCGGTCGCTGTCCGTAGGCATCGGGAGTGCACCGAGGATAGGCGGTGATCACACGTCTCCTGGTCTTTTTCCTCGCCGTTGTGCTCGCGGGATGCACGCTCGCGGGGCTCCGCGCGCCGGACCTTTCGCCGAGTCCCAGCCTCGCGACGTCGGCCCCGCCGACACCCGGCCTCACGATCACCCCGACCCCGGGAGCGCCGGAGCCGATCCCCGACGGGTTCCGCATCCGCGTCCCGCGGCTCGGGATCGACCTGCCGATCGCGGAGGGGGTCGTGCAGCGGGACGTCGAGGAGCAGCAGACGCCCGAGGGGTTCGCCTTCCACCTGCCCGGCACGGCGATCCCCGGCGACACCGGGAACTCCTACCTGTACGCGCACGCGCGCCGCGGCATGTTCCTGGGCCTCTGGGAAGCGCGGGAGGGCGACGTCGTCGAGATCTCGACGCCGGACGGCCGGCTGCTTCAGTACGAGGTGAGCGAGGTGCGGCGTCGCGTCGCGCCGACCGACGTCTCCGTCGCGATGCCGACCTACGACGAGCGGCTCACGCTCCAGACTTCCACCGGTGCGTCCCCCGAGGACCCGCGCTTCGTGGTCATCGCCCGGCCCCGGGCTCCTTAGCGCATCGCGGGAGATCGCCGCAGGCGAGCGAGCGCTCCCTGAGCACGGGATCGTCCACCGACCGGATGTGTGTCCAGCTGGCGAACAGGCGCTGGAACTCCGCCTGCAGCGGGCGCGCGTCGATGGGACGCGGGATGGACCGCGTGCTCGTCGCGAAGGTGGGGGCAGTGGCGTTCGCGTGGACCCTGGCCGCGCCCGTGGCCCTGACCGGAGCGGCGACACCGACCGAGACGGTGAGCCTGGCGAGCGCCGCGGCCGTCGCCGGCCACGAGCTCGTTCCGCACTCGGGCATCGCCGTCACACCGGCGACGAGCGCAGTCGTGCTGCGCGGCGTGGGCACCACCATCGCCGACCTGGCCGACGTCCCCCGGCTGCCGGCCGGCAGGTCCCTCCTGGCGAGCGCGTCCACCGCCGTGGTCGACCCGACGCCCGCGCCGCGCACCGCTAGCGCACCCTCGCGCTGGGCCGCTGTGCCCGGCCCGGAGGCGCACGTCCGCGACGGCGTCGTCGTGGCGTCGTGGTACGGCCCGCGCTTCTACGGACGGACGACCGCGTGCGGGCAGACGTACACGCAGGAGATCATGGGCGTCGCGCACCGCCTGCTCCGCTGCGGCACGCTCATCCAGATCACTTCCCCCGCGGGCATCACCGTGACCGTGCCGGTGATCGACCGCGGCCCCTACATCACCGGCCGGGCGCTGGACCTCTCGAACGCGACCCGGGCGGCGCTCTCCTGCACCGACCTCTGCCACGTCCGGATGATCGTCCTGGAGTAGCCGGCGGCCTGGACGCTCTTCCCGCGCTCCTCCCCCCGACCGTCCGCAGGCCGTCCGCTAGTCCTCCTGAGCGGTCGGCAGGCATGCTAGCGCAGGCATGGGACTTGCAGCCTCGCCGTTCAGGCCGCAGCCCGCCGACCAAGCCTCCGACGACCGGAGCTAGCGCGGGGCGAGCGAGCGAGGAGGAAAGCCCAGACATGCCACGCAACAAGGGCGCCATGACAGTCGCCGAGGCCGGCCGCCGGGGTGGGGCCACGACCGCCGCGCGCCACGGCCCGGAGTTCTACGAGCAGATCGGCCGCAAGGGCGGCAAGACCACGGCGCAGCGCCACGGCAGCGACTTCTACGAGAGCATCGGCAAGCAGGGCGGCCAGAAGGTGAAGGAGCTGTACGGGCCGCGGTTCTACGGGCGCATCGGGAAGATCGGCGGCGACGCCGTGTCCGAGAAGTACGGCCACGAGCACTTCGAGGAGATCGGCAAGAAGGGCGGCCAGAAGGTCGCGGAGCTCATCGCGCGCGGGCGCCAGGCCGTATAGACCGGCTGGTCAGCGAGAGACGGAGCGGCCTCGCGGTGGGTGCTCGCCTGCTCGTCCTGGACGGGGGTATCAATTCGCCCCAGGGTCCGTTGACAGCGCGACGGCTCCCAATATCGTCCGTTCCTGTACGCGAGGGCGCTCACGAGGAGCCCCCGGTGTACGAAGCGGGAACAAGTCCCGCGGGACCGAGGAGAGGGAAGTCGTTGGACGGGGTCGCCGCGCCGCTGGTCGCCGTGGAGTGGGAGGACATCACCGCTTACTCCCGCACCGCCATTCCTGAGGACTTCGAGGCCTACCGCCTCCGCAAGCTCACCTGCGGGATCCTCTGGAAGGAGACCGAGGAGTACATCGTCATCGTCGGCGACTACGACCTCACCAACGGTGGCAAGGACTACCGCCACAACGACTTCCACATCATCCCGCGCGGCGTGATCCGCGAGCTCACCGTGCTGCGGACCCCCTCGCACAGCGTCGTCGCCCTGGAGGCCGCCGGCTAGCCGAGCGGCCCCGTGCGGAGCGATCCTTAGCCATTTCTTCTGCGTCTTTCCGCACTTTCGCGCGACCGGAACGCTACTTGTGCCGTATTAGTGGTGGAACACCGGTGCGCGCCGGGGCGTTCTACGGGTGCAAGGAGGCGATGAAAGATGGCGGTCCGCGCTGAGCTGTACTGCTACTTCTGCGGCCACGGTTGCGGTGAGGTGATCACCCCCACGGCCGTCCGTCGCCCCACGCCCGAGCAGCTGCAGGCCGCCTACGCGACCGTGCCCGAGGACATCGCCCCGGTGTGGGAGGGCAGCCAGCCGCGCTGCCCGCGCTGCGGTGGCCAGCTGTTCCTGGAGCGCTTCGAGCACGAGGTCGTGCGCCGCGGCTCGCGCGGACTCCGCCGCGCCAGCTAGCGGCCCTAGCCGGAGCTCGCTCCGCCCAGGCCGAGCGCGTCGGCCTCGCTGGTCATGGCCGCGACCACCTCGCTCACCAGCTCGTCGAACTCCATGCCCATGTCGGCCGCGCCCTGGAGAAGAGACTCGCGGCTGATCGCGCGAGCGAAGGCCTTGTCCTTCATCTTCTTGCGCACCGCCGCGGGCTCCACGTCCGCGACGCGCTTCGACGGGCGGACCAGCGCGACCGCGGCGATGAACCCGGTCAGCTCGTCCACGCCGTAGAGGGTCTTCTCCATGAGCGACACGCGGGGAAGCCCCAGGTGGTCGCCGTGGGTCTGGATGGCGTGGACTATGTGGCCGGGGACCCCGGCCTGCTCGAGGATGGGCTTGCCGCGCTGCGGGTGCGACGATGGGTCCTTCTCGTAGTCGAAGTCGTGGAGGATGCCGGTGATCGCCCAGGCCTCCTCGTCCTCGCCCGCCCTTCGCGCGAAGTGCCGCATGGCCGCCTCCACGGCGAGCGCGTGCTTACGCAGGCTCTCGCCGCTCGTGTGCTCGGTCAGGAGGGCCCAGGCCTCGTCACGCGTCATGGGGGCGAATGATGGCACGCGCGGTGATAGCCTCAGGCCGTGGTCGAGCTGACACCGGTCGCCCTCCTGAAGCTGAACGAGGTCCGCGTCCAGGCCCCGGAGCGCCCGGTGCTCCGGGTGTACGTGGCGGGGCGCAGCTGCTCCGGCTACCAGTACGGTCTCGCGCTCGACGACGCTCCCTCCGCGGACGACACGGTCGTGCAGCGCGACGGGATCACCATCGCCATCGACCCGATGAGCCGCCCCTACGTGGAAGGCGCGACGATCGACCACGTCGAGACGAGCGAGGGCGCCGGGTTCACCGTCCGGAACGAGCGCTACGCGTCGGGTGGCGGCTGCGGCAGCGGCGGCTGCGCCTGCGGGAGCCGCTGACCCGCTCTAGCCGGCCCGGCGCGCGTCCCGCGGCGCGATGACCGGCTGCGGCTGCCTCGTGCTGGTGGGCGTGCTCGCGGGACTCCTCTACGTGCTGATACGCGGGTCCAGCGACGCGGGCGAGCCGGTCGAGTCCGAGGCGCGCTCGTAGTCGCTTCACTCGTCGAGCGTCACTCGTCCTCACCCGGGAACTTCGTTCCCGGTCTCGGCCTCGCTCGCTCGTAGGCCCGCGCGATCCGCAGGACCACCCGCTCCGTCCACGGGCCGCCGGCGATCTGCAGGCCGATCGGCAGACCCTCCGAGGTGAGCCCGCAGGACACTGACATGGCCGGCAGCCCCGTCAGGTTGAAAGGCGAGGTGCGCGCGGTCAGCCGCGCGGCCTGCTCCAGGGCATCCTGGCCTTCCGCGAGCGGCGCGGCGACCGCCGTGGTCGGTGTCAGCACCCCGGCGTAGGCGCGCAGCACTTCGGACCAGGCGTGCCGGATCTCGAGCTGCGTGCGCCGGGCCAGCGCGTAGTCCGGACCGGCGACGCCCTCTCCTCGGCGCAGCCGCGCCAGCACGTCGGCGCCGAAGTCCTCTGGCCGCTCGCGGATCCTGTCGCGGTGGAACGCCGCGGCCTCCGTGCCGATGATCGCCGTCTGCGCCGGCAGCAGCTCGTCGGTGCGCGGAAGGTCCATCTCCTCGACGACGGCGCCCTCTCGCTCGAGCACGCCGGCCGCGCGGCGCACCGCGCTCGCGACCTCGGGATCGACCGCGTCGAAGAAGTGCTGCCGCGGGAGGCCGAGCCGCAGGCCCCGGACGCCCTCCTCGATCTCAGCCAGCGGGTCCTCGGATGCCCTCTCCACCGACGACGGGTCTCGGTCGTCGAAGCCGAGCACCGCCACGTACATGAGGGCGACGTCGCGGACGGTGCGCGCCATCGGGCCGGCGTGGTCGAGGCTCCAGGCGAGCGGCACGGTCCCGCGCAGGCTCACCCGGCCATATGTCGGCTTGAGCCCGACGATCCCACAGAGCGACGCGGGGATACGGACCGACCCGCCCGTGTCGCTCCCGAGCGCGCCGTAGCAGAGGCCGGCGGCCAGGGCGGCGGCGCTCCCGCCGCTCGACCCACCCGGGATGCGTGAGAGGTCCCAGGGATTGCGCGTCGGACCGAAGTGCGGGTTCTGGGTGGTCACGCCGAAGGCCCACTCGTGGAGGTTCGTCTTCCCGACGACGATCGCGCCCTCTCCGAGCAGGCGCCGGACGACCTCGGCGTCCTGTCCGGGAACGCGGTCGGCGAAGATCTTGGAGCCGGCGGTGGTGCGGACCCCGGCCGTGTCGAAGAGGTCCTTCAGCGCGACCGGAACGCCGAAGAGCCGGCCGCTCGCGCCGGCCGCTCGGGCGCGGTCCGCGGCGCGCGCCGCGTCCAGCGC
>JBOGTE010000114.1:0-6902 GCA_050692015.1 Candidatus Limnocylindria bacterium | reverse complement strand
CGTGTCGCCCCGACAACTGCTCGCTGAGAAGCTCTCCTATGAGCGCAACACCGGCCGGCCGCTGCGGCCGAAGGACCGACGCAGCATCGGCGCGCTACGCGAAGTGGTCGCGGCCATTCGAGGCGAGCGACGTGGAGCCGCACCCCCTCAATGACTCTCGCGTAGTGCAGCAGTAGGACGACGGGCCTTGGCTCCGCTCGTGGCTACCTCGCCTCCTCCATCCATGCCTCTACCAGCGCCGCGACCTCTTTGGATCCGAATTCGCGTCCCGCGATGGCTGGCCCGAAGGCGTGGATCTCCACGGTGGCTCCGCGCAGGACGAAGAAGGCCTGGGCACTTGGTTGTGATGTCATCGGGTCCCGTCGATAGCTCAGATGAACGGGAACGCCCGACACGGTGATGATCTCGTCGTACTGATCCGGGCGCGAAGGATCGAACACGCGCATGCCCGGCGACCAGGTGGTGACGTTCAAGCCACGCTGGCCGTCGCGGTCGTATTGCAAGGCGACGCTGCTCCACTCGGCAGTCCTGGTGAGCTGCACGCCCTGCTCGCGGAGCGACCAGCCGCCCGGAAGCCGGTCCGATGCCGGAAGAGGAAGGCCGGTGATACGCGCTTCCGCCAGCGATACCGGACGGCTTGCCGCAGCGAGGACGTTGCCGATCCGGTAGACCTCGCTGAAGAGTCCTGTCGCCACGGCAACCCCGGAGGTCAGCAGCAGCAACGCGGCGATGATGGCGATGACCACGGCGGGTCGGCGGCGGCGCAGCGTGACCGGACCGCGCGTGGCGAGCGCACGGGACGCGTCCCGCCACCGATGCAGGGCGGCCTGGCAGGCTGAGCAGCCCGCGATGTGTACGTCGACCTCGGCGCGCTCTCTGTCCGCGATTTCGTCGTCGTGATAGGCGGAGAGCTGTTCGAGGCTTATGGTCATCGATCCCCCTCCATGAGCAGCGCAATGAGGCGGGCCCGCGCGCGCCCCACGCGCTGCCGGATCACCGCCGCATCGACTCCCTCGGCTCGCGCGATGTCTGCGTAGCGCATCCCGGTCGCGATCAGTCCGAGGACATGACGGTCGCCACGGCTCAGGCGACCGAGAGCGGCCTCGATGTCGATCCGGCCATCGGCATCGGGATGGACGGCGACGTGCTGCGCGAGCTCGAGCGGCGCGGATCTGCGATGCCGGCGCCAGCGGTCGATCGCGGCGTTCCGCGCGACCCGGCGCAGCCAAGCGACGCCCTGAGCGCCAGTGGGGACGGGGCGATCCGACGCGCCCGCGCGAACGATGGCCTCCTGAGCGAGATCCTCGGCATCGGCGCCGAAGCGACTTCGGAGCAGGCGGACGAGGCCGTCCCCCTGCGCCGCAAGCCACGACCAGCGTTCCGCCTTCTCACGCCGCTGCACCTACCGAGTGAACGATGGAGGAGGGACATTTGTGACCGAACGCCTGAGCGCTGCGCACGCGAACACCCGTGCCCCGTGCCATTGAGGTCGGAGGCCTTGCTCCCGAAACGCCCTCCAAGAGGGGGCCCGGAGGGTCGGGCGAGTCGTCCTGTGCTCACCCGAGCGCGCTGTTACAGAGGCATGTTGCCGTGCTTCTTGCGCGGGTTCGTGTCGCGCTTGCCGGCAAGCGAGCGCAGCCCGGCGATGAGGCGCGGGCGCGTCTCGCGCGGCTCGATGACGTCGTCGATGTAGCCGCGTGAGGCCGCGACGTAGGGGTTCGCGAACCGCTCCACGTACTCCGCCACCAGACGCGCGCGCTCGGCATTCGGATCCTTGGCCGCCGCGAGCTCCTCCCTGTAGAGAACGTTCACCGCACCCTCGGGGCCCATCACGGCGATCTCTGCGCTGGGCCACGCCAGGTTCAGGTCGCCGCGGATGTGCTTGCTGGACATGACGTCGTAAGCGCCGCCGTAGGCCTTTCGCGTGATGACCGTCAGCTTGGGGACCGTCGCCTCCGCGTACGCGAAGAGCAGCTTGGCGCCGTTCCGGATGATGCCGCCGTGCTCCTGCGAGACGCCCGGCAGGAAGCCGGGGACGTCCACGAAGGTGACCAGCGGGATGTTGAACGCGTCGCAGAAGCGCACGAAGCGGGCGGCCTTGGTCGAGGCGTCGATGTCGAGGACGCCCGCCAGGACCATCGGCTGCTGGGCGACGATCCCGACGGTCCGGCCGTCCAGGCGCGCGAAGGCGCAGACGATGTTCGCCGCCCAGCCGGCGTGCACCTCGAGCATCTCGCCGTCGTCCACGACGCGCCGGATGACCTCGGTCATGTCGTACGCCTTGGCGCTGGACGCGGGGACGACCCTGTCCAGCTCCGCTTCCATGCGGTCGGCCGGATCCTCGGTCGGCACGACCGGGGGGCCGTCGATGTTGTTGGACGGCAGGTATCCGATGAGGCGGCGCAGCAGGAGCAGGCACTGGACCTCGTCGTCGGTGACGAAGTGCGCGACGCCGCTCTTCGTGGCATGCACCTCGGCGCCGCCGAGCTGGTCGAGCGTCACGTCCTCGTGCGTCACGGCCTTCACCACGTCCGGACCGGTCACGAACATGTAGGACGTGTCCCGCACCATGACCACGACGTCGGTGATCGCGGGCGAGTACACCGCGCCTCCGGCGCAGGGTCCCATGATCGCGGAGATCTGCGGCACCACGCCCGAGGCGAGGACGTTGCGCAGGAACACGTCGGCGTAGCCGGCCAGGGAGACCACGCCCTCCTGGATCCGCGCCCCGCCCGAGTCGTTCAGGCCCACGATCGGCGCGCCGTTACGGACCGCCAGGTCCATGACCTTCACGATCTTCGCGGCGTGCGCCTCGGCCAACGATCCGCCGAAGACGGTGAAGTCCTGGGCGAACACGTACACGAGGCGGCCGTCCACGCGCCCGAAGCCGGTGACGACGCCGTCGCCCACGGCGAGGTCGCCGTCCGGGACGGCGCCGTCGGAGCGCGCCGTCACGAACCGGTCGAGCTCGGTGAAGCTGCCCTCGTCGAGGAGCAGGTCCAGCCGCTCGCGGGCGGTCATCTTGCCCTTGGCGTGCTGCTGCTGGATGCGGGTCTCGCCGCCGCCGACGAGCGCCCGCGCCCGCATCTCCTCGAGCCGCTGCCTGGACGAGGACGCCGTCATCGCCGCGACAATAGGGCCGGGCGAGGGTGGGCTTTGCGCGGGTCCGATACTTCGCGACACGCAGATCGACAGTGGGGAGGCTCGAAATGGCAGGTCATCTGAAGGAGCTGCGCGTCTCGATGGAGGACAAGCCCGGAGCGCTGGCGAAGCTCGCCGACGCCCTCGGGAAGGCCGGCGTGAACATCGAGGCCGTGTCCGCCGCGACGTCGGGCGGCAGCGGGGACATCCGGCTGCTGGTCGCCGACACCGCGGCGGCGCGGAAGGCGCTCGACGGCGCCGGGATAAAGGTCGAGGGCGAGCGGGAGATGCTCTTCGTGGACCTCGAGGACCGGCCCGGGAGCCTGGCTGAGACGGCGAAGAAGCTGGCCGACCAGCAGGTGAACATCGACGCCGTCTACGTCGTGGGGGCCTCCGGCGGCAAGAAGCAGCTGGCGGTGGGCACCCCTGACGTCGCCAAGGCGCGGAGCGCGGTCGGCTGAGCGAAGCGCAAGGCCGCAGCGAAGAGCGGCTTCGCCGCGACGAGCGCGTTGAGCCCGGGAACCAAGCGGGCGCTGCCGCCGTCATGGAGGGCAGTACTCACGACGACCGGGAGGTCAACATGCTCACCACGTATCAGAAGGCGGTGCTCGCGACCATCGCGGGCTCCGCCCTGCTCATCGCGCTGGTCCTCGCCGTCCGGGCACCCGCGCTCGCGGCTACCGGGGGCTCCGGCGCCTTCGGACCTTTCGGGCTGTCGCAGGTCGTGTCCTCGAACGCCATCGCGCCGGGGATCGTCACGACCGGTGACGCCACCATCTTCGTCCAGCCGGACACCGCGACCATCTCGGTCGGGACGACCGTGCAGGCCGCCACGGCCGCCGACGCCCAGGCTCGGCTGGCCGAGTCGATCGCCAGGGTCCTCGAGGCGGCGAAGGCCTTCGGGATCGCGGACGGCGACGTCGAGACGTCCAGCTACAGCATCCAGCCGAACTACGTGTTCGACGACCGCGCCGCTCCGCGCATCGACGGCTACCAGGCCCAGCAGCTGGTGACGGTCACGCTGCACGACGTCACGAGGTCGGGCGCGGCGCTGGACGCGCTGGTGCGCGACACCGGCGCGACCAACGCGAGCATCGGCTTCTCCCTGGCCGACCCCAAGCCCGAGCAGGCCGAGGCGCGCAAGCTCGCGATCGAGGACGCTCGCGCCAAGGCGCAGTCCATGGCCGCGGCGGCCGGCGTCGCGCTCGGGCGGGTCGTCGCCATCAGCGACCAGTCGGTCGGCATGCCGTTCCAGGGGATCGCGCGCCAGGAGCTGCAGGTCGGGGCCGCCGACACGCAGATCCCGACCGGCGACCTCCAGATCAGCGTCCGGGTGCAGATGCAGTTCGAGATCCAGTGACCCGCCGCTGAGCTACCGGGGGCGCGGCGCGAGCCGCGCCCCTGTTACTCAGTCGGAGAGCAGCTCCTCGACCGCGGCGTACGGGTCGATGTCACGCGACGCCACGCGCGCGACGACCTGATCGACCCTCTCGCTCCCCACCCGGTCCGCGAGCCGGCGGACGAGCGCCTCCCGCAGGACGGCCTCGACCTCGGCGCGCGCCGCCGCCTCGCGCCTCCGGGCGTGCTCCCCGCTCTCAAGGGACCAGGCGCGGTGCTTCGCGATCGCCGCGACGAGGTCTTGCAGACCCTCGCCCGTCGTCGCGGAGGTGCGCACGATCGGCGGCTTCCAGGGCGTGCGCCCCTTGCCCAGGGTCAGCATCTGGGCGAGGTCCTTGGCGGTCTCATCAGCGCCGGGGCGGTCCGCCTTGTTCACCACCAGGACGTCGGCGATCTCCAGCACACCCGCCTTGATGGCCTGGATGTCGTCGCCCAGGCCGGGCACCGTCACCAGCACCACCGTGTCGGCGACCCGCACGACGTCTACCTCCTCCTGCCCCACCCCGACCGTCTCGACGATCACCACGCCGGTGCCGAGCGCGTCGAGCACGCCGACGACGCGCGCGGTGGTCCGGCTGAGGCCGCCGCTATGACCGCGGCTGGCCATGCTCCGGATGAAAACTCCGTCGTCGAGGGCGCGCTGCTGCATGCGGATGCGGTCTCCCAGGATCGCTCCGCCGGTGAAGGGGCTGGAGGGGTCCACCGCGACCACGGCCACGCGCGAGCCCGACTCGCGGTAGGCGCCCACGAGGCGGGACACCAAGGTGCTCTTGCCGCCGCCGGGCGGGCCCGTCACCCCGACCACCACGGCGCGGCCGGCGGCGGGGTACGTCTCGCGGAGGATGTCGGCGGATCCGGGCTCGTCGTTCTCGACGATCGAAAGCACACGGCCCATGGCCCGACGGTCGCCCGACCGGGCCCGGTCGAGCAGCGAGGCTGGCGCGGCCGCGGTCACGCCCGCAGTAGCTCGCGCGCGATGACGATCCGCTGGACCTCGCTGGTGCCCTCGCCGATCTCCATGAGCCGCGCGTCGCGGACCATGCGCTCTACCGGCTGGTCGCGCATGTAGCCGTACCCGCCCAATACTTGAAGCGACGCGTCGGCGGCGCGGGAGCCGGCCTCGCTGGCGTAGAGCTTGGCCATCGAGGCCTCCAAGCGGAAGGGGCGGCCGGCGTCGGCGAGGAACGCGGCGCGGTGGACCAGGAGGCGCGCGGCGTCGAGCTCGGTGCGAGCCCGCGCCAGCTTCCAGCGGATCATCTGGAAGTCGGAGATGGGCCGGCCGAACTGCCGGCGCTCCTTCGAGTACGCGGTCGCGACCTCGAGGGCGCCGCGGCCGAGGCCGATGGCGATGGCGCCGATGCCGATGCGACCGCGGTCCAGGACCTTCTTGACGTCCTCGAACGCGGTGCCCTCCCCGCCGATGCGGTCCGCCTCGGGCACGGCGCAGTCCTCGAGGTGCAGGGGCGCCGTGTCGGAGGCGTGCAGCCCCATCTTCCGCTCCGGCCGGCCGGCGCGGATCCCCTTGGCGTCCATCGCGATGCCGAAGGCGCAGAGCTGCCGCTCGGCGCTGGCGGCGATGACCACCGCGAAGCCGGCCAGGTTGGGGTTCGTGATGAACTGCTTGCTGCCGCTCAGGACCCACCCGCCGTCGCTGCGCTCGGCGCGTGTGCGGGCCGCGACCGCGTCCGACCCGGAGCCCGGCTCGGTCAGGGCCCACGCTCCGAGGCGCTCGCCAGACGCGAGGGGCGGGAGCCAGCGGCGCTTCTGCTCCTCGGAGGCGGCGACCAGGAGGTGCCCGATGCAGAGCGAGTTGTGCGCGGCGACGGTCAGGGCGACGGAGCCGTCCGCCGCGGCCAGCTCCTCCATGACCAGGGCGATGGTGAGCACGTCCAGCTCCGCGCCGCCGTGCTCCGCCGGCACGGCGAGGCCGAGGAGGCCCAGGCGCGCGAGCTCCGGGACGATCTCCGTGGGGAACCGCCCCGCCTCGCTCCACTCATGGGCGCTCGGCGCGATCCGCTCGCGCGCGAAGTCGCGCACGGAGTCGCGGACGAGCAGCTGCTCGTCGCGATAGCGGAGGTCCAGCTACATCCCCATCCGCTTGCCGAACTCCTCGGCCTCGGGCATCTCGCGCGCAAGGGCGTCCGCGACGGCCTTGTCGCTCGCGGCGAGGTCGGGATCGGCCTCGTCCGCGAGCTTGCGCGCCGCGAGGATCCGCTGGTGCTGCTCGCTCCCCAGGGACATGAAGGCCTTCATGCGCTCGCGCGTGAGGCGGCGGCGCTCAGGCTCCGCGAGGTGTGACAGCTCACGCATCTGGGGCAGCAGCGCTCCTGCCCGGGCGACGTCCGTCGGGATCGCGGCGATCA
>JBOGTE010000113.1:0-7059 GCA_050692015.1 Candidatus Limnocylindria bacterium | reverse complement strand
CGCCAGGGCACCGCCGCGACGCCGCCCAGGACGATCCGCACGTCGCGCAGCCTGCCGTCGCGCACGCGGGCCGCGGCGGCCACCGACGCGAGCGCGAAAGTCCAGGTCTTGCGGTCCATGGCCTTCTCGTAGACACCGCGCCGCTGGAGTCCCGCCTCGGGGACGTGCACGTGCGTGAGGACCTCGCCCGCTCGGATGGTGTGCTCGCGCCTCGCGGCGCCGGAGGGCCGCACGTAGAGGTCCGCCAGGGGGATGGTCCGCGTGCCGCGCGCGCCGGCGAGCGAGGCCCGCGCGTCGTGCGCGATGAGGGCCGGCGCGAGGTCGGAGGGCGCGACCGTCACGCACTCCTCGGCGCCGACGACCGCGTGCTGCGCGTTCTCGCCATGCGCCGCGAAGCAGCGCGTCCCGCCCTTGAGCCAGCAGGGGAAGGCCTCGTCCCGGAAGTACCAGCAGCGGCTCCGCTGCAGCAGGTTGCCGCCGAGGGTGCCCATCGTCCGGAGCTGCAGCGTGGCGGCGCTCGCGGCTGCCTCGCCTAGGGCGGGGAGCCACCGCGCGATCTGGTCGCTCTCCTCGAGCTCGACCAGCGGCGTGAGCGCGCCGATCCGCAGGCCCGCGCCGCGCTCGCGGGACCAGCCGCGCAGGCCGTCGAGGCCCGTAAGGTCCACCAGGCGGTCTGGCGCGGAGATCCCGTCCTTCATGAGGCCGAGCAGGTCGGTGCCGCCCGCGATGGCCGCCGACCCGCGCCGGAGCGACCGCGCGGCCTCGGCCACGCTCCCCGGCCGGGCGTACTCGAACGGCTTCATCGCGCGGCAGCGAGCCCGTCGAGCACGCGCCTGCGCGTGAGCGGCAGCTGCCGGAAGCGGACGCCGGTGGCGTTGGCCACCGCGTTGGCGACGGCGGCCGCCGTCGGGATGATGGGCGGCTCACCCAGGCCCTTCGCGCCGGTGTTGTTGGCGTGCGTGTCCGGCACGTCGATGAAGCGCACGACGATCTCGGGCACGTCCTTCACCGTCGGCACCTTGTACGTCTCGAGGCCGGTCGTGAGGACGTGTCCCGTGCCGCGGTCGATCACGCGCTCCTCCGTGAGCGCGAAGCCGAGCGCCTGGATCACGCCGCCCTCGACCTGGGAGCGCGCGGTGAGCGGGTTGACGACGCGGCCGATGTCGTGGACGGCCACGACCCTCTGGACGAAGATCTCGCCGCTCCGCGTGTCCACCTCGACCTCCGCGAACTGCGCGCCGAAGGTCTTGAGCGAGACGTCCTCGGGGTTCGGGAGGCGCGAGCCCCTGCCGATGACGCTGTAGTCCTGGAGGTCCTCGAACACCTTCGCGATCGTGCGGTGCGCCCCGCGCGCCCGCACCGAGCCGCGCTCCATGCGGAGCTCCGCCTTCGGCGTCTCCATCACGCCGGAGGCGATCTCGAGGAGCTGCTCGCGGGCGTCGCGGGCCGCGAGCCTGACGGCGGGCGCGATCGAGTTCACCGTGAGCGAGCCGGCCGAGATCGGCGCGTACGGGGAGTCGGTGTCGCCGATGGTCACGCGGACCGCGGCGAGGTCGATGCCGAGCTCCTCGGCGCAGACCTGCGCGATGATCGTCCGGGTCCCGGTCCCGATGTCCTGCGTGCCGATCCGCACGACGGCCGTGCCGTCGGGGTTCAGGTGGACGGTCGCGTAGGCGGGCGGCAGGCCGGCGCCGCCCCATAGCTGCGAGGCCATGCCCAGGCCGCGCCGCCTGCCGGGTCCGGATCCGCGCAGACCGACCGGCTTCCGGCGGGACCACCCGATCTCCTTTGCGCCGATCTCGTAGCACCGGACGAGGTGCTTCTGCGAGTAGCGGAGGCCGCTCAGTGGGTCGCTCTCGCCGGCGGCGTGCCGGCGCCGGAGCTCGAGCGGGTCGATGCCCGCGTGGTCGGCGACCTCGTCGATGGCGGCCTCCAGCGCGAACGTCCCCTCCACGTACCCGGGAGCCCGGAAGGCCGACAGCGCGCCGGTGTTCGCGGTCACCTTGTAGGAGCGCGCGACGAGGTTCGGGACGTCGTAGAGGCCCTTGGTCGGACCCGTGGGGTCGGCGACCCAGCGGCCCTGGCCGGCGCTCGACCAGGAGTCGTGCGAGATCGCCGTGATGCGGCCCCCCTTCACGGCGACGCGCACCTTCTGGAGCGTGGCCGAGCGGTTGCCGGCGGCGAGGTTCTCCTCCGCGCGGTCGAGGACGCAGCGCACGGGCGAGCCCAGCTCCCGCGCGAAGAGCGCGGCGATGACGGTGTACTTCCCGATGCCGCCCTTGGACCCGAAGCCGCCGCCCATGTGCTCGCACAGGACCCGGATCTTCCCGTACGGGATGCGCAGCGCGGCCTGGAGGCCCTGCCGGACCGCGAAGACGTGCTGGGTGGACTCGTACACCGTGAGGAGGTCGCCGTCCCAGAGGGCCACGGCGCCGTGCGTCTCGAGCGAGTTGTGGAGCTGCGTGGAGGTCCGGTAGGTCGCCTCGAGCTTGTGCTCGGCCTCGCGGAACGCCCTCTTGGGATCGCCGCGCTCGTGCTTGCTCTCCTCGGTGACGTTCCCCCTGTCCGCGAGCCGGGGCGACGCGTCGTCTATGGCCTCCTCGAGATCGACCACGTGCGGCAGCACCTCGTACTCGACCGCGATGAGGCGCAGGGCCTCGTTCGCGGTCTCCTCCCGGTCGGCGGCGACGGCGGCGACCTCGTCGCCGACGAAGCGCACCTCGTCGCGGAAGATCGTGTCCTCGCCGCGGAACGCGGCCTTCGGCGCGTTGAAGCGGTGGAGGACCCCGCGCACGCCGGGCAGGGCGAGCGCCCGGCTCGCGTCGATCCGCCGCACGCGCGCTCGCGGGTAGGGGCTCCGCAGGATCCGCGCGTGGAGCATCCCCGGAAGGCGCACGTCGTGCGTGTACCGCGCGCGTCCGGTCACCTTGGCCGCGCCCTCGAGGCGCGCGGTGGCCCGCCCGACCTTCTCGAGCGGAGCGCCCTCCCCCCAGGGGGCCGCGTCCTCGTCCTGGATGACGGCCAGGGACTCGCTGATCTCGCCCTCGAACTCGTTCCGGGTCCGTACGACGCGCGCCACGTCAGCCCCGGGCCGCGGCCGCGCGGCGGCCCTTCGCGGCACTTAGCGCGGCCTCCACGATGTTGGGATACGCGCCGCAGCGGCAGAGGTTGCCGGCGACGGCGCGCTTCACGTCATCGGGCGTCGGTGCCTCGCGCTCGCGCAGCAGCGCGACCACGGACATGACCTGGCCGGGCGTGCAGAAGCCGCACTGGAAGGCGTCCTTGGCGATGAAGGCCCGCTGCACGGGGTGGAGCTCGCCGTCACGCGCCAGGCCCTCGACGGTCTCGACGCTCCGTCCCTCGCACGCGACCGCCAGCGTCATGCAGGAGTAGACCGGGCGGCCGTCCACGAGGACGGTGCACGCGCCGCAGGTCCCCTCGTCGCACACGTTCTTGGCGCCGGTCAGGCCCAGCTCGTCCCGGAGCGTGTCGAGCAGGGTGCGGTGCGGCGGCACGTGGACCGCGGCGGGGTGGCCGTTGACCTCGAAAGACACCGCGGCCGCGCCGGGACCAAGGACCTGAGTGCGGGGCACGCCCGAAGCGTACCGGCGGATACGAGGGCGAGCAGATAGCCTTCGCGACCGGCGGACATCGGGAGGGCGGCAGATGGCCATACAGAAGATCGGCGTCGTCGGATTCGGCGCCATGGGCTCCGGCATCGCGCAGGCCTGCGCGCAGGCCGGGTTCGACGTAGTGGTGCGCGAGGTGGACCACGGCGCCATCGAACGCGGCTTCGCATCGATGGATGGATCCCTGGCCAGGCTGGTGAAGGGCGGGCGGGCGAGCGAGGGGGACGCCAAGGCGGCCCGGCAGCGCATCAGGCCGACCATCAGCCTCGAGGACCTCCGGGACTGCGACATCGTCATCGAGGCGGTCTTGGAGATCATGGGCACCAAGCGCGAGGTGTTCGCGGAGCTGGATCGGTGCTGCAAGGCCGAGACGATCTTCACCTCGAACACCTCGAGCCTGCCGATCACGGACATGGCCGCGGTCACGAAGCGCGCCGACCGGTTCGCGGGGCTCCACTTCTTCAACCCTGTCGCGGTGATGCAGCTGGTCGAGGTCGTGCGCGGCGTCACGACCAGCGACGAGACCATGTCGACCCTCCGCGCCTTCGTCGAGAAGCTCGGGAAGACCCCCGTCATCTGCAAGGACACTCCTGGCTTCGTCGTGAACAAGCTCCTGGTCCCCTACATGATCGGCGCGATCCGCCTCCTGGAGCAGGACGTCGCGTCGCCTGAGGACATCGATGCCGCGGTGAAGCTCGGTCTCCGCCACCCGATGGGTCCGTTCGAGCTGCTCGACTACACGGGCCTCGACATCGCGATGCACGTCGCGGACGTCCTCTACGACGAGTTCAAGGACCCGAGCATGGCGCCACCGCCGCTGCTCCGGCGACTGGTCGCGGCAGGCCACCTCGGCAAGAAGAGCGGACGCGGCTTCTACGAATACGACGAGAAGGGCGAGCGGAAGAAGCCATAGGAGACGAACGCCTGGACGCGCGGAAGGCCGCGGTCTGGGCGGCGCTGGCCGGCGCCGCGCACCTCGCCATCGTGTTCGCGGGCCAAGTCTTCTATCCGTACCTCTACGACGCCCTGATCGCGGTCGGCTACGGGCTGATCCTTCCGGTCATCGCGGTCATGCACGTGCGGCATGCGCCCGTGCGGCAGAGCGGGACGGTCCTCGGGACGATCGCCGGCATCGCAACCGTCACCGCCGGGCTCGGCGGATCGGTGAACGTGGATCTGCGTCCCGCCGCGCTGTTCGTCCTCGGCATCTGGTGGTGGACGATCGGCAAGATGTGGGTCGAGACGCGTGCGCTCCCTCGCGCGCTCGGCTTCGTGACCGCGACGCTCGCCGTGCTGGTGCTGATCGGGGCGTTCCTCGAGAGCGCGGGCGTCCTCGCCGCGGTGATCCCGGGCTTTCCGGAAGTCGATGTCTGGACGCTGGGCCGGGTCGCTCTCGGCGGGTGGCTGGTCGCGATCGCGCTGGTGCTGTTCGGACCCTGGGGGTCTGAGGGGGCTTAGCCGGGTCTTGTTGAGCGATCGCGGGGGGTTTGCGGGGGGCAGCTTCGTTCGGGGATCGCGGGGGTTTTGAGGGGGCGTAGCCCCCTCATAGTTCGTACCATGCGATAGCGATGGCAGTCCGCACCAAAGCCGCCGCGGCGACGGCCAAGGGAGCGCAGGCGCGTCACGAAGCGCTCGGGCTGACCCTGGACGACGTCAAAGGCATGTACCGCGTGATGCTCGAGTGCCGGATGCTCGGCGAGCGGATGATGCAGCTCAACCGCATGGGCCGCGCCGCGTTCGTCGGGGTCGCCGACGGGCACGAGGGTGCCGAGGTCGGCTCGGCGTGGTGCATCCAGCGTGGCGTGGACTGGTGCCATCCCTACTACCGCGATGTGGGAGTGGCGCTGGTCCTGGGGCAGACGGCCAAGGACCAGTTCCTGGGCGTCTTCGCCAAGGCGACCGATCCCAACTCGGCGGGCCGGCAGATCGTGAACCAGTTCAGCGACGTCGGGGCCAAGATCGTCACCGGCTCCGTGAACATCGCGACGCAGTTCCCACAGGCCGCGGGCATAGCGCTCGCGCTGAAGATGCGCAAGGAACCGGGCATCGTCTTCACGTACGGCGGTGACGGCTCGACCAGCCCGGGCGACTTCCACGAGGCGGTCAACTTCGCGGCGATCCACGATCTGCCGGTCGTTTTCATCATCGAGAACAACCTCTACGCGATCTCGACGCCGGTCGAGAAGCAGAGCTCCGTCCCGGCGCACGAGCGCGCGAAGGGCTATGGGATCCCGGGCGTGCTCGCCGACGGCACCGACGTCCTCGACGTCTACGAGAAGACGAAGACGGCCGCCGACCGGGCGCGGCGGGGCGAGGGCCCGAGCATCGTGGAAGCGACCTGCTACCGCTACCGCCCGCACTCGAGCGACGACGACGACAGCCGCTACCGCTCCAAGGACGAGCTCAAGGGCTGGCTCGAGCGGGACCCCATCGACCGAGCCCGGGCCTATCTCCTGGAGCAGGGCGTCGAGGAGCGCGCTTTCGAGGCGATGCGCGCCGAGATCTCGGCCGAGATCGAGACGGCCATCGACGAGGCGGAGGCCGAGCCCGACCCGCGCCCCGAGGACACGCTCCGTCACGTCTATGCGGAGGGCCACCCGCTCCCGGACGGCACCCGGGCCTAGCGGCCGCTGGCCGTGCGTAGCGCGCTGGCCCTCGCGCTCCTCGCCGTCGCCTGCTCCGCGCCGCCGCCACCGACCGGCACGCCGTCACCCTCGCCCGAGGCGGGCGTGCTCTCCGTGACCGCCCTGCTCGACCTCTCCGGACCGCGCGCCGCCATGGGAGCCGCCCAGCGGAGCTCCATGGAGATGTGGCTGGACCGCTTCGAGGAGCAGGGAGGAGCGGCGCCCGAAGTGCGCCTGTCGTTCGTGGACCTGGCCGGGAGCGAGGCGCGGCTATTCATCGAGCTCCGGCGCGCGGCCGCCGACCAGGGCGCCGACGCGGTGGTCGTGGGCGTGCCCGTCTCGTACGGCGACACGCTGGGGCGGGCGGTCGAGCTCGCCGGCGTCCCCGTCCTCTTCACGCTGCCGCTCGACGTGGTCGAGCCGGCCACGCAGTCCGGCGGACGCTGGGCCTTCGCCCTGGCGCCGCCGCTGCTCCGGGTCACCGCGGCGGCGGTCAACGACGCCACCGACCGCGGCGTCCTCGTTCCCTCGCTCGTCCTGACCGGCGGCGGACCCGAGCCGGACCCGCGGGCGAGCGCCATCCGGGCGGAGATGGAGCGGCGGGGCCGCGATCCGATCACGGAGATCGCGCTCCCCGATGACGGGCCGGTCCCGGCCGTCGTCCGCTCGAGCCTGTCGGTCCTGCGCAGCGTCCACTGCACCGCGCCGGTCGCCTCGTGCGCGGCCGTCGCGCGCGCCGCGCGCGAGACGGGGGCCCCGACCTTCTTCTACCTGCCCTACTCGACCGTGCCCGGCGAGCTGGAGGG
>JBOGTE010000112.1:0-7156 GCA_050692015.1 Candidatus Limnocylindria bacterium | reverse complement strand
CACCAGGGCGGCGCTCTGCACCAGGCTGGTGACGAGCGCGAGCGCGATGGCGAGGAGCACGAAGCCCGCGAGCGAGCCGAGGGCGGGCGCCAGGGCCTGCATGCTCTCGACGTCGCCGGCGAAGGCCGGCGCCAGGGCCGCGAAGGCGTCGGCGAAGGCGAGCGCCAGCGCGCCGACCGAGAGGACCAGCAGCAGGTAAGGGATCGCCGAGACCGCCAGGAAGAGGAGCGGCCGCGAGCGGTAGATGGTGAAGACGCGATCGACGATGTCGCCCACGCCCAGGGGCCGCAGGCTCAGGCCGTCGTGCACGGCGCGATCGTACGCCGGGGCCTAGGGGGCTTCGGTGGGCACAGCTACAGGCGCGACGCCGCCGGCGTGGGCCTCACCGAGCGCGAGGCGGCGGTAGAGGCGTGCCAGCGGGCGCGGCGCCCACCAGTTGACGCGGCCCAGGAGGCGCATCGTGGACGGGACGACCAGCGCGCGGACCAGCGTCGCGTCGATCGCGACCGCGAGCGCCATGCCGAGGCCGATGGCCTTGATGACCAGGACCTCGGCGAGCGCGAACGCTCCGAACACGCCGACCATGATCGCGGCGGCGCCAGTGATCAGGCGCCCGCTGCGCTCCAGCCCCTCGGCCACGCTGCGCGTGTTGTCGCCTGTCCGCACGTACTCCTCCTGGATGCGGCTGAGGAGCAGGACCTCGTAGTCCATGGACAGCCCGAACACCGTGCAGAAGAGGATCACCGGGAGCGTCGGGTCGAGAGGCGCCGGCGTGAAGGCGAGCTGCTCCGCGAGATTCCCTTCCTGGAAGATCCAGACCATGGCACCGAAGGACGTCGCGATCGAGAGCAGGTTCATCACCACCGCCTTGAGCGGCAGGATCACAGACCCCAGCAGCAGGAAGAGGACGAGGTAGGTCGCGATCATCACCCAGGCGATGGCGAAGGGGGTCCGTCCCACGATGAACTCGACCACGTCGATGTCGAACGCGGTGAGGCCCGTGACCAGCACTTCGGAGCCGGGCGGCGTCGCCATGTCGCGGATGGTGCGGACCAGCGCCTGCGCCTCGTCGCTGACCTTCTCCTCGGCCGTGAGGACGCTGAAGACGACGATCTGGTCACCGACGGACTGGCGGAGACCGCTCTCGATGGCGGCGCGGTACGGCTCGGGGATCTGGGAGCGCGTCCCTGGCAGGTAGATCTGCTGGTACGCGGCCGCGCTCAGCTCGCCGCTCACGGGATCGACCCCGGGCGGGCACTGCGGCGCGCCGCCCCGGCCCGGCGGGAAAGTGCAGAGCGCGTTCAGGAGGCCCGTGCTCCTCGCGTCGATCCCGAAGGGGCTCTCGACCGTGAGCACGTCCGGCAGCGCCTCGAGACGCTGGTGGAACGCGTGGAGTGCCGGGATCCGTTCGCCGGTGAGCGGGTCGCCTTCCGCATAGCGCACGAGGACCGTCACCTGGTTCTTGTCGTACTCGGGGAACTCCGCCACCAGGATGTCGTAGCCGCGGCGCGACTCCGCGTGCGTGGGCAGCATCGTCACGTCCCCGTTCGCCATGTGCAGACGCAGGAACGGGGACGCCGTGAGAAGGATCGCCGCCAGCACCGGGACGAGCACCAGGACCGGGCGCTTCATCACCCAGACGGAGAGGTCGTGCCAGAAGCCGCGGCCCTCGCGGCCCCGCGGGAGCGGCACCCGCCACGTGTCCACCCGGGGGCCGATCACCGAGAGCAGCGCAGGCAGGAAGGTGAGCCCGTAGAGCAGCGCGAAGGCGACGACGATCGCGCCCGCCTGGCCCATCGAGGCCAAGAAGGTGCCCTGGTAGAAGAGCATCCCGGAAAGCCCGATGGCGACCGTCACTCCGGAGAAAGTGATGGCCCTGCCCGCGGTGGACATGGCGCGCGCGATCGCGTCCTCCGTGCTCATGCCCTTGCGGAGCTCCTCGCGGAAGCGGTTCACGACGAACAGCGAGTAGTCGATCGCCACGCCGAGGCCGATGAGCGTCACGACGTTGAGGGCGTACTGCGAGACCTCGGTGACCTGGCTGAGCAGGAACGTCCCGGCCACGCCGCCCACTACCGCGAGCACGCCGATCCCGAGGGGGATGAGCGCCGCGACGACCGTGGCGAACACGAGCACCAGGAGCACCAGCGCCAGCGGGAGGGAGACCAGCTCGGCCCGCAGGAGGTCGCTCTCGAGGATCACGTTGAAGTCGTGGGTGATGGCGATGTTGCCGGTGCCGATGACCTCGAGCGTGTCGGTCGCGACAGTGGCGCGAAGCTCCTCGTAGTAGTCCTGGGCGACGTTGATGTCGTCCTCCACCGCCACCACGACCAGGGCCCGTCTGCCGTCGCTGGACACCAGCCGCGCCTGCGGCTGCTCCGTGTCCCACGGCGTGGTGACCGCGCGCACGCGCCCGTCGGCGCGGATCTCCGCGATGGCTGCCTCGACCTCGGTGCGGAACGCGGGGTCGGTGGCCGTCATCGTGTCGCTCGAGAAGAGCAGCGAGAAGCTCGAGCCGCTCGCCTGCGGGAGCTCGTCGCGCATGATCGCGAGCGCGCGGCCCGACTCCGAGGTCTGGATGATCCCGCCGCCCACGAGCTTGCCGCCCTGCGCCGCGATCGAGCCGGTCGCGACGAGCATCAGGAACGAGAGGATCAGCACCGGCCAGCGGAAGCGATGGACGAGCCGGCCCCAGGCAGCGAACACGTGCCTTCCCCCTCTCGCGTTCCTCCGTGGATCGCCTGGCGCCGTCGCGCCCTTACGCCCTACAAGGCTACGGGCCGATCCGTTCGTTCGCTCGGGTGTCTGAGAACGTCATGGGACAATGGATCGGCGACGGGGTGTAGCGCAGCCTGGTAGCGCGTCGCCTTTGGGAGGCGAAGGCCGAGAGTTCGAGTCTCTCCACCCCGACAGCGCCGACCCTGGTCACGGACCCGCGCGATCACCGTCCAGTGACACGCTCCCACTAGAGCCGTCCACCGTGATCCGCTGATCCGTCGCGATGCGCTCGGTCGCCCCCGGGACACCGACCACCGCGGGGATCCCGTACTCGCGGGCGACGACCGCCCCGTGGGACATCATCCCGCCCATCTCCATGACGAGTCCGCCCGCCGTCAGGAAGAGCGGGGTCCAACCCGGGTCCGTCGAAGGCGCGACCAGGATCTCACCCGGCTCGAGATGGGCGCCCTCGGGAGAGAGGATGACGCGGGCCCGCCCGGTCACCGTCCCCGGCGATGCCGGCGACCCGCGGAGGTCGCCTGTTCCTGGCGGAACGAGGGCTATCTCGGCGTCCGTGCCGTCCGACAGCAGCACGCGCGGGATGTGGCGCCGCCGCAGCTCACGCGCGTATGTCGCGCGGCGGTCGGCCACCAGCGCGTGCATGTCCTCGCCCGCGGCGGCCCGGCGCGCCTCGGGGAGGGTGAGGAAGAAGACGTCACCGGCGACGGCGATCCTCTCCGCCGCCGCGAGATCCTCGCCCACCTGCCGGAGCAGCTCGCGACCCGGCCCGAGGAGGAGACGAACGATCGTGAACTTCGGGACCTCTCGCAGGCCGACGAGGTCGCGCGCCCGACCCAGGAAGAAGCGCAGCAGCGCGCGCCGCGGTCCGTGCACCCGGGCCAGGAGCACTCGGACCGTCTCTTCGGCCTCCCGGGCGCCGCGGGCGAACGAGACGTCGGGACCGAGCGCCTCGTCCTCGAGCCTGAGGTAGTTCGCGACGGCGCCGATGATGTGGGTCGGGTCCTCCGACCACCGGGTCACCCCGAGATCGATCTCGCCGACCCCGCGCGTGCCGTAGCGCGCCAGGAACGAGGCCAGCTCGCGCTGTAGCGCCTCCGGCAGCGTGCCCGCGCGGTACGCGGCACCGAGGTCGGCGGGGGCGCTCCGCAGGAGGGCCTCGCGCGACGTCGGGTCGATCCGTACGGCCTTCGCGACGGCCCACAGCGCCAGGTCCATCTCGGTCGTGGGGTTGTGCGGCAGCGCACGCAGGACGGTCCGGATCTCGTCCTCCGTGGCGCGGTGCCCGAGCAGCCGTCGGGCGATCAGGAGCGAGAGCTGGCCGCCGACGAGCATGCCGAGGATCCGGGGCATGACCCGCGGCCCGCCGACCAGCATCCGCTCGAAGGCGTCCAGGCGAGCCTCGGGAGACGCATCTGGCGGAACGGCGCCGCCCGCGATGCCCTCGAGCTCCCGCAGGATCTCCTCGCGCGTGCGGTCGGGACGGGCGACGATCCGGATGGCGGCCGCCAGCACTCCGGTCCGCAGCGCGATCGGGACGACCCTGCGGAGCGTGCCCGCCTTCGACCCGCGCCGGACCCGCAGCCGCACGTCGTGCGCGAGGCTCTCGAGCACCGAGGCGCTGCGCGCCTCTCCCACCTGGAGGAGGCGCTGGAGCACCGCGCGACCGAGCGGGTCGCGGAACAGCGTGGTCACGTCGAGGTAGAGGCGCATGCCGGCCTCGACCGTGAAGCGCGGACCGGCCACCGGGTCCCGCGGCGCGCTCGCGAACAGCGTGGCGATGCCCGAGCCGAGGAGCCGGAGGGCCTGGAGGCCCATCGGCGTGAGCGGCGCGAAGTAGCCCTGAGCGACGTTGAACGAGAAGTACACCCGCAGGTCGCGCCTCGGGTCCGGAGCGGCCACAGGGAGGGGGTAGAGCGTGGTGATGGGCCGCGACTGGACCAGCCAGGAGCGCCCCGCCCGGTCCACGGCGAACTCGATGTCCTGCGGCGACCCGAAGTGCCCCTCGACACGCGAGCCGAGCGCCGCCAGCTCGCGGACATGTGCGTCGTCAAGCACGGCGCGCTCGCCGCGGACAGCGCGCTCCAGGATCTCGCCGGTCTCCGGGTCGGCGACGTAGTGGTCGGGCGTGACGGCGCCGGAGACGACCGCGTCACCGAGCCCGGGCGCCGCGTCGATGACGGCGCGGCCGCGGCGGCCGGTGATGGGGTCGGCCGTGAACAGGACGCCCGCGGAGGTCGCATCGATCATGCGCTGCACCACAACGGCTAGCGCGACTTCGCGGTCGTCGATGCCGCTCTGGCGCCGGTAGGAGACCGCGCGCTCGTTCCACAGCGAGGCCCAGCAGCGGCGCACCGCGTCGAGGAGCGCCTCCTCGCCCTCGATGCCGAGATACGTGTCCTGCTGGCCCGCGAACGAGGCGCCCGGCAGGTCCTCGGCGGTGGCCGACGATCGGACCGCCACCAGGCCGGCACCCAGCGCGCGGTATGCGGCACGGAGGGCCTCAGCGACCTCGGCCGAAACGGGCGCGGCGCGGAGGCGCTCCCCGGCCGCCGCCGGATCGCTCGGGTCCACCCAGACCTCGCGGGCCGCGCGCTCATACGCGGCGGTGGTGAGGACGAAGCCGTCGGGGACGGGCAGGCCGGCCGCGACGAGCTCGCCCAGGTTGGCGCCCTTGCCGCCCGCGCTCGACGCGTGGGCCGCCCGGAGCGAGGCGATCGGGACCGCCAGCGGGATCGCTGATATCATTTCGGCCTCCGAATCTTTCGGGAGCCGAATGATATGCCCGTCCGCAAGCCCGATCTGGAGACCGCGCGCGCGCTCCTCGCGGCCGTGATGCTCGGCGCCAGGCTGAGCGAGGCGGCCGCGCGCGAGCGCGGCACCGTCTCGCCGGAGCGGGCCAGGGTCCTGTTCCGCCTGGCCGACGGCCCCTTGCGGACCGGCGAGCTGGCGCAGCGCTGCCTCTTGACGCCGCCGACGATGACCGAGCTGGTCGAGGGACTCGCACGGGAGGGATTCGTGCGCCGGCAGGAGGATCCGTCCGACCGCCGCGTCGTCGTCGTGATGCTGACGGCGGCCGGACGCCGCGAGGTCGAGCGCTACCAGGGCATCTTCGCGGAGGCGCTGGGCGACGCCATCGCCGAGCTGGAGCCAGCCGCTCGACAGCGGCTGCGGCTCGCGATGAAGGACCTGCGGCAGGGACTCGAGCGCGCGTCGGCGCGCAGGGAGATCGCCGGTGTCCGGTGACGAGATGACCCGAGGCCGCCTCATCCTCTCGACGGCCGCCATCATGACGGGCCTGCTCCTCGCGGCCCTGGACCAGACCATCGTCGGGACCGCGATGCCCCGCATCGTGTCCGAGCTCCGGGGCCTCGACCTCTACGCCTGGGTCATCACCGCCTACATGGTCGCCTCGACGACGATGGTCCCCATCGCCGGCAAGCTCGGTGACCTGTTCGGCCGAAAGCCGCTGCTGCTCGTCGGCATGACCGGCTTCGTCGCGGCCTCGGCGCTGTGCGGCCAGGCGCAGGACATGCCGCAGCTCATCGCGTTCCGCGCGCTCCAGGGGATCTTCGGGGGCGTGCTGTTCGCGACGGTCTTCGCCTCCATCGCCGACCTCTATCCGCCGCAGGAGCGCCCGAAGGTGCAGGGGCTCTTCGCCGCCGTCTTCGGCATCGCCTCCGTGGTCGGGCCCGTCGCCGGCGGGTTCCTCACCGATACCGCCGGGTGGCGGTGGGTGTTCTACGTGAACGTGCCGCTCGGGATCGCGGCGATCGCCTTCGTCGCGCTCACGATGCCCTGGAAGCGGACCGGCTGGCGCCACGACGTGGACTACGCGGGTGCCGCGCTGCTCGCCGCCGGCCTCGTGCCGCTCCTCGTGGCCCTCTCGATCACCCGCGACCACGCCTGGACGTCTCCGGAGGTGGTCGGACTCCTGGGAGCGGCAGCCCTGCTCCTCGGCGCCTTCTACGTCGTCGAGGGCCGCGCGCGCGAGCCGATCGTGCCGTTCTCGCTCTTCCGCGATCCGACCTTCGCCGTGTCGATAAGCGTGGGCTTCGTCGTGGCGGTCGGCATGTTCGGGGCGGTCATCTTCGTGCCGCTCCTGTACCAGGGCGTCCTCGGGATCCCGGCGACGGACTCGGGGCTCCTGCTGACGCCGCTGATGCTCGGACTCGTCGGCGCCAGCATCGTGAGCGGCCGGCTCATGGTGCGCATCCGCCGGTACCGGTACGTCGGCACGGTCGGCGTCGCGCTGGCCGCCGCGGGTATGTACCTCCTCTCGCTCGTCGGTCCAGAGACGGCGCAGCTAGACGTCGTTCGCGACCTGGTGATCCTCGGTGCCGGGGTCGGCTTGACCTTTCCGCTGTACGTGAACGCCGTCCAGAGCGCGCTCCCTCGCTCGCTCACCGGGGTCGTCACG
>JBOGTE010000111.1:0-7157 GCA_050692015.1 Candidatus Limnocylindria bacterium | reverse complement strand
CGGGCTGCTGCGCGTGGGCGCGCCAGGTGACGTCGTGGTGTTCGACCCCGAGCGCGTCGCCGACCGAGCCACCTATGACGACCCGCATCGCTATCCGGACGGCATCGCGCACGTCGTCGTGAACGGCATGGCCGCGCTCACCTCCGGCGAGACGACCGCGGCGCGCGCCGGACGGTTCCTGCGTCTCGGCAGTGATGCCGGATGACCGATGCAGCGCGAACGGCCGGACCGCGGGTCGCGGTACTGGCCGAGGGCCGCTTCGCGCGGGCGACGGCCAAGACCGCCATCGGCGTCCTGCGCTACGCGCCCTACCCGGTGGTGGCCGTGATCGACTCGACCCGCGCCGGCACGGACGCGTGGGAGCACCTCGCGCCGCGAGGTCCGGCCACCGGCTCGCATGAGCGCGTCGGCGGCGACCCCCTCCCGGTCGTGGCGACCGTGGGGGACGCGGTCGAGGGCGGGGCGGAGGTGGTCCTCATCGGAACGGCCTCCGCGGGTGGCCGGATCGCCGACGCCGACCGTCCATTCCTCGCCGACGCGCTGCGTCGCGGCCTCGCGGTCTGGAACGGCCTCCACGAGCGCGTGCTCGACGATCCCGTGCTCGCCGAAGCGGCGCGCGCCGGTGGCGGCACCGTGCGCGAGCTGCGTGAGGCTCCTCGGGACCTGCCCATCGGGGGTCACCGCCGCCCGCGCGCCGGCGCGACGGTCGTGCTCACCGTCGGCTCGGACGCCGCGGTCGGGAAGATGACCGTCGCTCTCGAGATCGTGGCCGCGCTGCGCCGTTCCGGGCTATCAGCGGCGTTCGTCGCGACGGGGCAGACCGGCATCGCCATCGCCGGGGCGGGGATCGCCGTGGACGCGGTCGTCGCCGACTTCATCGCCGGCGCCGCCGAGCGGATGGTCTGCGAGGCCGCCGAGACCGCCGACTGGGTGATCGTCGAGGGCCAGGGCTCGCTCACGCACCCGGGGTTCTCGGGCGTGACGCTCGGGCTTCTCCACGGGAGCGCGCCGGAACTCATGGTCCTCTGCCACGACGCGGGGCGTGCCGTGATGAAGGGGTACGACGCCGAGGGACTGCCGCTCCGCGCGCTTCCGGAATGCGTGCGCATCTACGAGGACGCGGCCCGCTGGTCGCGTTCCCCGGACGCCACGCCCGCCAGGGTCGTCGCGGTCGCGCTCAACACGTCGGGGATGGACGAGCGCGAGGCCGCGCGAGCCGTGTTCGACGCCGGCGCGGAGACGGGCCTGCCGGCTGCCGACCCCGTGCGCGAGGGCGCCGCCGGCGCCGACCGGCTGGCGAGCGCGCTGCTGGACGCGAGGCCCTCCGGATGAGGACCCGGGTCCGCACGATCGACCTTCACCTCGAGGTGCCGTTCGCCATCTCCCGCGCCGTCCGCACGGAGAAGCGCGTGGTGCTGGTGGAGCTCGAGGAGGACGGCCGCGTCGCGCGTGGCGAGGCGTCGCCGGACGCTTTCTTCGGCGAGACGACCGAGGCGCTCGAAGTGGCCGTCGAGGCCGGGGTCGCCCTTCTCCCCGAAGACCCGGGCGACCTCGCGACGCTGCGCGCGCGCCTCGATGAGCGCTTCCCGCACGGCGGGGCGGCGGCCGCGGCCATCGACATCCTGGCTCACGACCGCGCCGCGCAGGCGGCCGGCGTGCCGCTCCGGACCTTCCTGGGCCTCGCGCCTGCCGAGGCGCCGCCGACCTCGTTCACGCTCGGGATCGCCGAGCCCGCCGTGATGGCCGAGCGCGCCGCGGCCGCGGCGGCGAAGGGCTTCCTGGTCCTCAAGGTCAAGCTCGGGCACGGTGACGAGGAGGCCATCCTCGCGGCCGTCCGGGAGCGCTTCACCGGCACGATCCGCGTGGACCCCAACGCCGCCTGGACCGCCGAGGAGACGCCGCTACGGATCGAGCGCATCGCGCGCTTCGGCATCGAGTTCGTGGAGCAGCCCATCGCAGCGGGCGACCTCGAGGGGCTGCGCTACGTCCGCGAGCGCTCGCCGGTCCCGATCGTCGCGGACGAGGCGGCGGTGCGGCTCGCCGACGTTGACCGGCTCGCCGACGCCTGCGACGGCATCAACGTGAAGCTCATGAAGTGCGGCGGCGTGGCCGAGGCGCGCGACATGATCGCGCGCGCGCACGAGCTGGGCCTGAAGGTGATGCTGGGCTGCCGCGCCGCCGAGACCAGCGTGGGCATCGCCGCCGCGGCGCACCTGGCGCCTGCCGTCGAGTGGGCGGACCTCGACGGGAACCTGCTCGTCACGGACGACCCGTTCATCGCCGTGCCGGTAGAGGCCGGCCGGTTCGTGTTCTCCGACCGGCCCGGGCTGGGCGCGATCGTCCGATGACCGCGGTCGCGGATGTAGCTTTCGGATCGGCGTGGCCGCGCGCGACCCCGCCGAGGTGGGCCACCGCTCTCGCTGCGGTCTCGCTCGGGGTGTTCGGGGTCCTGAGCTCCGTCTACTGGTTCGCGGGCGAAGGCACCTACCGCGACCTCATGCGGGGCACGGGCCCGGTGACGCTCGGCGTCGATGGGGCCACATGGACCCTGAACGAGGAGGCGCTCGTGTCGCTTCACCGCGAGACGCTCCGCTACCTGCTGGACCTGGCGTCCGAGCTGCCGCGGGGTCCGGACGGTGGGCCCGTATTCGACGCGGCGGAGCGCTCGCACATGGCTGACGTCAAGGGCGTGTTCCGCGCGGTCGGCATCGCGTGGATCGTCAGCGGCGCCCTGCTCGGGGCACTGGTGGTGCGCGGACGCCTGCGCGGATATCTGGCGCTCATGATGCGCGATGCGGCGACCCTGGCCGGCTCCGCCGTGCTCGTGCTGGCGCTGGTCGCGGCCGTCGCTTTCGTCCCGGCCTTCCTGCTCTTCCATCAGGTCTTCTTTCCGCAGGGGAATTTCCTGTTCGATCCCGCGACGTCGGATCTGCTGCGCGTCTATCCGGAGCACTACTGGTACGGCGTCACGCTGCGCGTCTTCGGGGGCTTCTGCGCTCTGAGCCTGATCGTCGCGGGGGCCCTCACGCTGTGGCTGCGATCGGCGCGCTCGTGACGATCGTCCGCTCCGCTATCGTCACGCTTCGATGAGACGCGTCCTGCTGGTCGAGGACCTTCCCCAGGTCGCGGATCACCTGAAGACGCTGCTCGGGAACGACCCCGAGATCCAGGTGACGGGGGTCCAGTCGGAGGCCGACGCGGCGATCGCGCAGGCCACCTCGGAGAAGCCCGAGGTCGTGCTGGTCGATGCGCTCCTCCAGGGGAAGGTCACCGGCTTCGACGTCGCCAAGCGGATCCGGGCCGCGTCGCCGGCAACGCGCATCGTCGTGGTCACCGTCCCGCAGAAGCCGGTGGAGCCGCGGCCGGAGCAGGCCATCGACGCCGTCTTCGTGCTCCCGGGCGGCGCGAACGAGCTCGGTAGCGCCATCGGCGCCCAGAAGAAGGGGAGCGGGGGGCAGGGGCAGACCGTCGCCGTGTACTCGCCCAAGGGCGGCACCGGTCGGACGCTGATCTCGGTGAACCTCGCCTGCGTCCTGCGGCGCCAGGGCTCGACGGTCGCGCTCCTCGACGGTGTGATGCAGTTCGGGTCGGTCCGCCACCTCGTCCCGGTGCCCCCGGAGGCCCGCTCCATCATCGACGTCCCGGCCGGAGGCGGAATGAAGATGGCGCTCCCCGAGAGCCTGTGGGAGGGGCCCGGCGGAGTGCTCTTCCTTCTCGCGCCGCCCCGCCCGGAGCAGGCCGACCTGGTGAACGCGCCGGACCTCAGCCAGGCGGCCGGGCTGCTCGCCGAGACGCACCAGTACGTGATCGTCGATACGCCATCGCGCCTCTCGGACGACACGCTCGTGCTGCTCGACGCCGCGAAGGTGATCCTCCTGGTCACGACGTACGGCGGGCCGGCCATCGCCAACGCGCGCGCGGCGATCGAGACGTTCGACATGCTCGGGTACCGCAAGCAGAAGCCCATCTTGGCCGTGATCAACCACGCCGACGAGACGGCCGGACTCTCGCGCGGCGCCCTCGAGCACGCGCTGGGGCTTCCGATCGCGGCCGAGATCCCGACCGACCGAAAGCTCGTCGAGCAGAGCGTCGCCAAGCAGGAGCCCTTCGTCCTTTCCGCGCCGGCCGCGGCGATCTCGCAGGCCTTCGGCGCGCTGGCCACGGTCCTCCTGGCGCAGCAGCGCAAATAGCGGGAGTGGCCCCGCGCGACCGGCCCATCGGCGTCTTCGACTCGGGGGTCGGGGGGCTCACGGTGCTGCGCGAGCTCCGGCGGCAGCTGCCGCAGGAGTCCACGATCTACCTCGGCGACGAGGCCCGCATGCCCTACGGCGAGCGGGACGCCGCGGAGGTCCTGCGCTTTACGCGAGAGGCCGTCGCGTGGTTCGGGCGGGAGCATCAGCCAAAACTCATCGTGATCGCGTGCAACACGGCCACGGCCGCGGCGCTGGAGACGGTCCGCGAGGAGGCCAGCGTGCCGATCATCGGCGTGATCCGGCCCGGCGCCGCTGCCGCCATCAGCGCGACGTCCCGCCGCGCGGTCGGCGTGCTCGCGACCGCTCTGACCGTCAGGTCGGGCGCCTATGTGAGGGCCGTGCGCGACCTCGACCCCTTCGTGGACGTCGTCCAGAAGGCGTGCCCCAAGCTCGTGCCGCTGGTCGAGGCTGGCGGGGCCGACGGCCCCGAGGCCGAGGAGGCGGTGCGCGAATACGTCCTGCCCCTCGTGTCCGAGGGGGCGGCCGTGTCGCCGGGGGTGGACACGCTGCTCCTCGGCTGCACCCACTACCCGCTCCTTCGCTCCGCCATCGCGAAGGCCGCCGGCCCCGGAGTGCGGGTGGTCGATTCCGCGACCACCACGTCGCTCGCGGTGCGCGAGGTCCTCGAGTCCCACGGTCTGAACGCGGGGCTCGAGCGTCCGGAGCACCAGGTGTTCGCCACCGGGCCGGCCGAGCGGTTCAGCGAGGTGGCGCGGCGGATCTTCCGTGAGGACGTCGGCGTGCGGGAGACCGCGCTCTGACCTCTCTCAGCTCCACGATCACCGGCCTGCCGTTCACCGGGAAGACGACGCTCTTCGACCTGCTGACGGGCGCGCATGCTCCGACCGGCACGTTCGCCGGTGCGGAGGCCGAGACGAACGTCGGCGTGGCGAAGGTGCCCGAGGAGCGGATCGACCGCCTGGTCCCGCTGTTCAAGCCCAAGAAGGTCACTTACGCCGAGATCACGCTCCGCGATCTGGGCCTGGCCAAGGGCGCTGGCGCGGGGGAGGGCATCAGCCCTAAGAAGCTCGGCGACCTACGCATCGGCGACGCGATCCTCCACGTCGTCCGGGCCTTCCGCGACCCGTCGGTGCCGCACCCCGAGGGCAGCATCGACCCCGCCCGGGATCTGGCGACCGTGGACCTCGAGCTCACCATCTCCGACCACACCGTCATCGAGAAGCGCCTGGAGCGCCTGGAGGCCGAGGTCCGGAGCGCGAAGGCGGGCGAGCGCGAGCCCAAGGAGCGCGAGCGCGCGCTGCTCGCCCGCTGCCTCGAAGCGCTCGACGGGGAGCGGCCGCTCCGCGACCTCGATCTGGATGCGGACGAACAGCGCCTCCTGCGCGGCTTCCGCTTCCTCACGCTCATGCCGCAGCTCGTCGTGGTCAACCTGGACGAGGCCGACCTGGGCCGCGCCGACGAGGTGCTCGCGCCCGTTCGCGCCGTGGCGGCCGCCCATCGCGAGACCGCGGTGGTCCACGTCTGCGCCAAGCTGGAGGCCGAGATCGCGGACCTAGAGCCCGAGGAGGCCGCCGCGTTCCGCGAGGCGGCCGGCATCGCCGAGCCGGCGCTCGAGCGCGTCGCGCGCGCGGCCTACGACCTCCTCGGCCTCATCTCCTTCTTCACCGTCGGTCCCGACGAGGTGCGCGCCTGGACGATCGCGCAGGGCACGCCGGCCCAGCAGGCCGCCGGCGAGATCCACTCCGACCTCGAGCGCGGCTTCATACGGGCAGAGGTGACGTCGTGGGAGGACATGCTGCGCGCGGGGAGCGAGGCGGCCGCGAAGCGCGAGAACCTGACCCGCCAGGAGGGGAAGCAGTACCTCGTGCGTGACGGCGAGATCGTGCACGTGCTGTTCAACGTGTGATCCGCGGGTCTGCAAGCTTCCTCGCGATCGGCCACGTCGCGCGCGACGAGTTCCCCGACGGCACCTGGCGGCTCGGAGGGAGCGCCCTCTACGCCGCCGCCACGGCCGCGCGGCTAGGTCTCGAGACCGCGCTGGTCACGCGGGTGGGTCCGCACGAGCAGGAGGCGCTGGAGCAGTCGTGCGGCGGGCTCGGCGTTCGGCTGCACGCGCTGCAGTCGCTGACGACCACGACCTTCGTGTTCCGCTGGGACGACCAGGGACGCCGGATCCTGCGGCTCCGCAGCCGCGCGCGGGGCATCACCGCGGCGGACGTGCCGGCTGAGGCAGGGGGCGCCGAAGCGACGCTGCTCGGCTCGATCGCGCACGAGCTCGGCCCGGACCTGTTCCGCGCCACACCCGGGATCCGCGTGCTCGCGGCCCAGGGGCAGGTCCGCTCCTGGGACGCCGACGGAACGGTCCACCGCGCGGGCTGGCCGGACGCCGAGACCCACCTCGCGGGCCTGAGCGCGGTCGTGCTGAGCGAGGAGGACGTGGACGGCACCGCCCTCCCCTCTGCGTGGTCGAAGCACGCACCCGTGGTCCTCACGCTCGCGGACAGCGGCGCGCGCCTCTACCAGGGCGGGGCCGTCACGGCGGAGGTGCCCGCGTTCCGGCCGGCCGAGGTGGTGGACGCGACGGGTGCGGGTGACGCGTTCGCCGCGGGGCTGACGGTCGCCCTGGCGGAGGGCCGCGCGCTCCCCGACGCAATGGCCTTCGCGAACGCGGTGGCGTCCTTCTGCGTCGAAGGGCCGGGCACGGACGGCCTGGCTTCGCGCGAGCGCGTCCTGGAGCGCCTCGGGACGTAGTCGCTTCGCTCGTCGGGCGTCGCTCGTCCTCACGCGTCGGCCTGCGGGCCGCCGCTCTCGGCCTCGCTAGCCCGTAGGCTAGTCCCATAGGCCGCTGTCAAGCATCGGCGGCCTTCGGATCGAACTCGCGGCCGCTGCGCCAGACGCCCCAGACGATGGCGAGCGCCTTCTTCATGCAGTGGCCGAGCGCGT
>JBOGTE010000110.1:0-7172 GCA_050692015.1 Candidatus Limnocylindria bacterium | reverse complement strand
GCGGAGCGGATCCGGCACCTGCGTCGCGCAACCCGCAGGCGTTCACCGCGCTCCACTCCGCCGTCGCCAGCGACGCCGGAGCCTGCGATATGGGGATCGTGCGGGCGCTCGTCGAGGCCGGTGCTCCCGTCAACGCGCGGAGCGGCACTGGCACGACGCCGCTTCACACCGCGACGTTCCTCGGCGATGCCGAGGTCGTCGAACTCCTGCTCGAGCGGGGCGCGGATCCGCGGATCGCGAGCCGGGATGGCAAGGCCCCGATCGACCTCGCCCGCGAGCGAGGCCACGCAGAGATCGCGGAGCGGCTGGACCAGCGGACTAGGCCCTGAGACCTTGACCGGCCCACTTCTTCGGTCGCGCGGGCTGATCTTCGCCGCCAGCCTCGGGATTGCCGTGGTCGTTGCGTGGTACGCGTTCTCATCGATCGGCATCGACAGCGCACCGATCGAAGCGTTTCAGCGGACCGGTGACCAGCGACAGATCATCGTGATCGTTACCGTGGGCATCGGAGACGAGGTCGTGGGGCACGATGCCCGCGAAGAGGCAGGGGCGGTCCATATGACCGTGCGCGTCCGCAGAGAACCGGGGTTGAAGCCATCACTTGGGGTCATCCTTCCGGTGCCAGTCCTTTTGCGCGAGCCACTCGCTGACCGTGCGGTCCTAGACGATCAAGGCGCTCAAGTGCGTGAACACGACGTCTATCAGCCGTTCCTGCTTCTGAGCCCGGAGGTGATCACGTCCGGCGTCTCAGTCGCCGCAACGTTCGAGCGGACGCCCGCATACCCTGGGTACGTATGGATACGGGACGGCAGTGCCGTTAGCCCGGAGGAGCTAGGAACGATCGCTGGTCCAGCTCACTGCGACTGGCAGGAGGCAACGTTCCTCAGCATCGGCTGGCCACCTGGGACCGAGTCGATGAGCTCCGCGGACGCTCGGCAGTACATCCGTGATCCGAAAGGGGTCGTCCCGCCGAGGAACCTGCTCACCATCCTCACCCTCGACGCGACGCTCCCAACGGACGCGAGATCGATCGGATATCGCCTTGGCGCGATCGAGATTCACCTGTCCTCGACGGATCAGGACGAGGCGGCCTACGTCGTCGGCCCGGACGGTGCGGAGCGTTGGCCGCGCAGCGACCCGATGACGCTGTGTCAATGAGGGATATCGCCTCCACAAGTACTAGCGTGGCCGCGGCGCGTAGGTCTGCTCGCGTGGGTAGTACCAGTCGGTGACGTCGATCCTGCTCACCGTCTCGCCAGGCCGGACCGTCACCGGCACTAGCGAGTGGTCGGTGCAGCTCGCGGTGCCTCCGCACAGCACGTACTCCGAGTACACGCCCGGCCGCTCCTCGAGGGGATCATCGTCATTCCGGTACGCCAGGACGTAGTAGATGCCAGGCACCACGCCGGTGATCGTGTAGCTCGGCCGCAGCGGGGTCGCACCGGTGCCCAGAGGATAGCGCGGGGTGTCCACCGAGAAGAACGTGCGCTCATCGGCCACGCTTATCGCGTAGACGGTGAGCGGCGGGATGAACTGGGAGGGGTATCCGAGCGCGCCCGTGATCGCCCCGCGCGCCTGACCTGTTGGTGTGGGCTGTGGCGTTGGCTGTGGCGCCGGGCCCGTCACCGTCGCGGCGGCCGGCGTCGGCGACGGCGATGTGGTCGGCTGAGCGGCGGGCGGCTCGGTGCGGATGGCGCTGAGGGCAAGGACGACGACGAGCGCCAAGGGGACGACGAGCGCGATCCCGATCCCAAGGCTGCGTGTCATCAGGGCGCCCTTCACTGCAGCCCAGCGGCCAGCTCCAGAGGATGGTCTGCCCCAGCGCACTGGCGATCAGCTCGACCGCGAGCTGCGCCGTCCGCTTCTCGCGATCGAGGATCGGATTCACTTCGGCCACCTCGATGGAGCGCAGCTTGCCGGACGCCGCGGAGAGGCTAGTCGATCGACGCAATCGCCTGGATGATCGAGGCGCGATCCAGAGGATCCTCAGGGTCCTCGAGGTATGCGGTCAGCCGGAAGCCGAGATCGCCTTTCGACCAGATGAAGGCATGCTTCTTCCGTCCGTCAGGATCCTCGAGAGTCGTCTCGAACACAGTCAGACCGTCCACCTGCACGGGCTGGTCCGTCGAAGAGATGAACTGCCCCCGCTGTGCCTCGAGGATGATCAGATCTGCGTCGCGGGTGCCGTATGTCTGCGCAACGGGGCGTGGCTGCATGGAGGATGGACCGACCTCTACGCCATAACGCCGCAGACCCGAAGGTAGGTCGCGGATCTGAGGAAGCGGCCGGCCCAAGATCTCGTGGGCCTGGCGCAGCAGGTCTTCGGTCGTATGGTCGACCCGCGGCTGCTCGGCTGCATCCAGTACGCGAACCACGAACTCAAGTTGCTGGTCGTCAAGGCTGGCGCTGACCCGCCAACATCCTGGAACCGGAAACTCGAGTGTGCTCGCCTGGAACCCCGTGGGGCCATAGCCGTCAGCCATGCGGACGAACAGTTCCATCTCGGGGCGAGCGAGGTTGTAGCCCTGCACACGAAGGTCGCCTTGAAGGTGACGCCACCAGCCGAACTTGATGTCACTGCTCCGGCCCGGTCGGTTGATATGCAGGTCCCCATCGGCTGGCAGCAACACGCTTACGGCCGCGTTCCCGTAGCGGATCTGCCTGCCATTCGTGTACTGGAGGATCGGGGGGAGAGCGCGATCCGGGAGTGGAACGGGTGGGGTCGTGCGGTCGGGAAGCGTCACCGGACAACCCCCGCTACCGCTGCCCGGTACCACCGCCGTGGGCGGCGTAAGCGATGCGATCGCGCCAACTGACACCCCTGTCAGAAGAGCAGCGAGCCCACCGATGATCATCCAAGCGACCCGTCGAGTCATCAGTTCGGTCGCCAGGCCAGGGTGCCGACCGCGACCCATAGCGCGACGGCATGAACTGCATGCCACCGCGTCTGCGCTTGCATAAGCGTGTCGAAGGAGTTCGGACCCGTCAACCGTTCGAGCAGCGGAACCGTCAGGACCAGGAGTGCTCCCCTTCGGCGCGCAGCATAACTCCCTGCAACCCGTGAGCTGGCTGTCGCTCGACTGCTTCTCATCCGAACATGCTTCGATCCGTTGCGAATGCGCTTTGCCCGGAGACTGCGGGATGCGAGCCTAGAGGATCGTCTGCCCCAGCGCGCTCGCGATCAGCTCCACCGCCAGTTGGGCGGTCCGGTTCTCGCGGTCGAGGATCGGGTTCACCTCGGCCACCTCGATGGAGCGCAGCTTCCCGGAGGCGGCGAGCATCTCCATCGCCAGCTGCGCTTCGCGGTAAGTGAGGCCGCCGCGCACCGGCGTGCCGACGCCGGGCGCCTCGTCGGGGTCGATCGCGTCCACGTCGAGGGAGAGGTGGATGCCATCGCCCTTGGATGCCACGGCGATCGCGCGCTCCATCGCGGCGCTCATCCCGAGGCGGTCGATGTCCGCCATGGTGATGGCGGTCACGCCGGCCTTCTGGATGTTGCGGCCCTCGTCGGGGTCCACATCGCGTAGGGCCAGCAGCACGCACGCGGGTCCATCGACGGAGCCGCGCAGCTCCTTGTCGAAAGGCGCCGCAGCCAGTCCGACGGCGACAGCCAGGGGCATCCCGTGCACGTTGCCCGAGGGCGTCGTCTCGGGCGTGTTGATGTCGCCGTGGGCGTCGATGTAGATGACGCCCGGGCGGCGGCCCGCCCGGCGTATGCCCGCGAGCGTGCCCATGGCGATCGAGTGGTCGCCGCCCAGCACGACCGGAAGGCTTCCGCGCCGCTCGATCTGCTCGACCACGCCCGCGAGCTCGATCATCGCGCGCTCGATCTCCATGACGTGATGAGCCCGGTGCCGCAGTCGCGCCGTGGTCTCGCCGTCGGTCGCCGCCGCGGCATCCACCCGGTCGGCGACGCTGACGTTCCCGCGGTCATGCACCGTGTAGCCCAGACGCTCAAGCCGCTGCTCGAGCCCGGCATAGCGGATGGCGGACGGACCCATGTCCACGCCGCGGCGGTTCCCGCCGAGGTCCATAGGGACCCCGACGATCTCGACCGTCCGGGTCACTTGGGTCGCGGCTGGAAGATCGCCAGGATGGTGCCCTCGGCGGCGACCTCGTCGCCCACCAGGGCGCGCACCTTCACCCGCGCGAAGCTGCGCCGGAACTTCTCCATCACCGCCTCGAAGCGGCCGACGTCACCGGGCTTGACGATGCGCTTGAAGCGCATCTCCTCGATCCCGGCGAAGAGGCCGAGCCCCTCGCGGTGCTCCGGGAGCGACAGCGCCATGACCGTTGCGGCCTGGGCACAGGACTCCACGAGGATCACGCCGGGCACGATCGGCTCCCCCGGGAAGTGGCCCCGGAGGTACCACTCCTCACCCGTGAACTCGTGCTCCGCGACGGCGCGGACGCCGGGGTCCAGCTCCACTACGCGGTCGATGAGGAGGAAGGGGTCGCGGTGCGGGATGATCGCTTCGATGCCGGCCTTGTCGAGCATCAGGTGGCGACGAAGCTCTCGACGCCGACCGTGTCGATGAGGTGCGTGGTGACCTTGCCCTCGCGGAACAGGTCGCTGGCCAGGATCTTCTTGAGCGCGCCGACGTTGGTCGTCACGCCGACGATCGTCAGCTCGTCGAGGGCGCGCTGCATCCGCGCCACCGACTCGGTGCGGTCGCGGCCCCACGCGATGACCTTGGCCAGCAGCGAGTCGTAGTAGGGCGGGACCTCGTAGCCCTGGAAGCAATGCGAATCGACGCGTATGCCGGGCCCGGACGGCGCCATGTACGTGGAGAGGATCCCGGCCGAGGGCCGGAAGTCCTCCGCCGGGTCCTCGGCGTTGATGCGGCACTCGATGGCGTGGCCGTTGACCCATATCTGCTCCTCGGAGAAGGAGAGCCGCTGGCCGGAGGCAAGGGCGATCTGCTCCTTGACGATGTCCACGCCGGTCACCATCTCGGTGACGGTGTGCTCCACCTGGATGCGGGCGTTCACCTCGATGAAGTACGGCCTGTCGTCCTTGTCCACGAGGAACTCGAACGTGCCGACGTTGCGGTAGCCGCTGCGCAGGGCCGCATCGACGGCCATCCGCGCGATGCGATGCTGCAGCTCTAGGCCGATCGACGCCGAGGGAGCCTCCTCGATCATCTTCTGGTTGCGCCGCTGGATGGAGCACTCGCGCTCGCCCAGGCAGATGGCGGCACCGTGCTCGTCGGCCAGCACCTGCGCCTCGATGTGACGGACGCCCTCGAGGTTGCGCTCGAGGTACACGCCGTCGTCGCCAAAGGAGGCCTTGGCCTCGGCGCGTGCCTGGTCCCAGAGCCGCTGGAGGTCCTTGGCGGACGCGGCCTTGCGCATCCCGCGGCCGCCGCCGCCGGCACGCGCCTTCAGCATCACCGGGTAGCCGATCGCCTCGGCGATCCGGAGCGCCTCCGACAGCGTGCGGACCGGACCGTCCGAGCCGGGGACCAGCGGCAGGCCGAACTGCTTCATCAGCGTGCGCGTCGCGGCCTTGTCGTGGAAGCGGGCGAGGACCTCCGGGGGCGGCCCGATGAACACGAGACCGTGCTCGCGGCAGACCTCCGAGAAGTCGGCGTTCTCCGAGAGGAACCCGTAGCCGGGGTGGATGGCCTGCGCGCCCGAGATCAGCGCGGCCGAAATGATCGCCGGGATGTTGAGGTAGCTGTCGCGCGCGCTAGCCGGCCCGACACAGATCGCCTCGTCGGCGAGGTGCACCGGCAGGCTGTGCGCGTCGGCCTCGCTGTACACGAGCACGGTCTGGATGCCGAGCTCGCGGCAGGCGCGTATGACGCGGAGCGCGATCTCGCCACGGTTGGCGATGAGGACCTTGTCGAAGGACAAGTGGAAGCCCCCAAGAGGCGCTTTATGGGTTCCGAACGAACGTCCCGCCGCCCCTACGAGGCCCAGCCTACATTCCGCACTGCGGAACGGCTCAGCCTGCTAGCAGGAGCGCGAGGAACGCGGTCCCCAGCAGCAGGACGAGAGCTCCCAGTCGAAGGAGCTCCCGTCCGGCGTTGTCGGTGGTGGCTGGGCTGGTGAGCTCGTTCATTAGGACCTGCGCATCGGCGAGCGAAGCATGTACGCCGCGACGCCCGCGAGGAGCACGACGAGGACCAAGAGTGGGGCCGAAAGGTCGTCGATGCTCGTCGCAGCTCCGAGACCGACCGTCGGGAGATGCCCGGCGTTAGCGCTGGGGCCCGCGATCGCTCCGATCGCGATGACGAGGGCGAGCCCCACCGCCGCCGCGAGCGCTCGTACGTTGTTCATCTGAGTGCATCCATTCACCCGCGCGCGGCCCGTGCGGTCCGCCGGTCGAACGGATGCTCGGCGACCTCCCCTCCCGAGTCATGACCCGGCCGTCATGACCGCTTCGTCATGGAACGCGAACGAAGTGACGGGATCGTCATGCCGTACTTCCCCACACGAGGCACCATCCGGGACATGACGCTCATCGATGACACCGATGTCTTCGTGCTCGAGGAGTTCCGGCTGCGGATCGCGGACACGGACGGCTCCGCGGCTGCCCTCGTCCTGGCCGAGTCGAGCGGGACCAGGGATCCGGTGCCTCTCCTCACCAGCATCGACGACGCTCGCGACGTGGCCAGCCTGCGCACAGTCCCGGCGGGTGCGCCCGACGGCAAAGGCCCTCGCGATGACGTCGCGCTCGGCCCGCTCGTGGACGCCTGGCGACCGATGAAGCGATTCGTGTCGCGCATCGCGGCCCGGACCGAGGGAGCGCCCGCGACATCGTTCCGCCTCGCCGTGACCGAGTCCGGCATCAACGACCAGCCCGTCGCGCCGCCGGGCAGATGGGCCGGGCAGCCGGCGGCGGGCGACCCGGTGGCGCTCCTGCTGATCGGAGTCCCTGAAGGGACCCACGCGGGTCTTCTTGTCCTGGTAGGCCGCGACGGCCATGAACCGCCCACGGGCGGCGGCGAAGACCCGAGTTGGCCGCTGCCGCTCAGCCGCGATCTCGGAGTTCGGGTCTACAAAGCCGGGGTCTAGCCGGGAGGCGGACCGCCGCTCAACCCGCCGCGGATCTCGGCGAACGGACCGCCGATGTGAGGCCCCGTGGCATCGATCAAGAAGTGCCGGACCCCGCTCTCGTGACCGGTGCCTCGCGCCTTGAGCACGAGGACCGCGCGCTCGAGACG
>JBOGTE010000109.1:357-7204 GCA_050692015.1 Candidatus Limnocylindria bacterium | reverse complement strand
GTCGGCGGCCTCTGGGACCGCTTCCTCTTCGCGGTGCGCTTCGGTGACGGGAACCTCCTGGTGACGCCTCAGCTGACCGCGGAGAGCCGGGTGCTCTTCCATCGCAACATCGCGGAGCGGGCGCGCCTCATCGCCCCCTTCCTAACGTTCGACAGCGACCCCTACCTGGTGATCGCCGACGGCCAGCTGTGGTGGATGCACGACGCCTACACCACCGGGAGCGGCTACCCCTACAGCGTCTACCGCCAGGCATGGAATTACTTCCGCAACAGCGTGAAGGTCGTGACCAACGCCTACGACGGGACCATGAACTTCTACGTGGTGGACGAGTCAGACCCGGTCATCGCGACCCTGCGCGGTATCTACCCCTCGCTCTTCGGCCAGACGATCGAGGAGATGCCGGCCTCGCTGCGCGAGCACGTGCGCTACCCGGAGGACCTCTTCCGCGTCCAGGTGGACGTCTTCTCGAACTTCCACATGACCGACCCGCAGGAGTTCTACAACCGCGGCGACCAGTGGCGCGTGGCGAACGAGATCCTGGAGCAGGGCGGCACGCCGCGGCAGATCGAGCCGTACTACATAACGACGCAGCTGCCGGGGTCGGACCGCAGCGAGTTCATCCTCTTCGTGCCCATGACGCCGGGGGCGACCGACCGCGACAACATGGTCGCCTGGATCGCGGGCCGCGCCGACCCGCCCGACTACGGCCGCCTGCGCGTGCTGCGCTTCCCCAAGGACCGCCTCGTCTTCGGCCCGCTGCAGATCGAGGCGCGCATCGAGGCCGACTCCGCCATCCGCCAGCAGCTCACGCTGCTCACTGCCGGTGCCGGCGCCCAGGTCATCCGCGGGAACCTGCTGGTGATCCCCCTCGGCGACTCTTTCCTCTACGTGAAGCCGCTCTTCCTCCAGGCCACGCAGGGCCGCATCCCGGAGCTGCGCCGCGTGATCCTGGCGACGCAGGACCGCGTCATCATGGAGGACACCTTCGAGGCGGCGCTCGCGCGGCTGCACAGCGAGCTCGTCGCGGGCGTGCCGCCCACGCTGCCTGGTCCCGAGGAGTCGCCGGGGCCCTCGCCCGCACCCACCGCGACGGCCGCTCCGACCGCGGCGGCCACGCCGCAGCCGACGCCGGCCGGATCGCCGGGCCTCCCGACGGTGGAGGAGCTGGTGCGCGAGGCCTCCGAGCACTTCGAGGCGGCGCAGGCCGCGTACGCCGCGGGGAACTTCGCCGAGTACGGCCGCCGCCTGGAGCTGCTGCAGGAGTCGCTGGCGAACCTGAGGGCGCTGACGGGGCAATAGTTCCCGAACGAGACGCGCCGGTGAGGGCTTGCTCTCCACTTGGTGGTGAGAGATCCACCACGCTCCGGAGAGGCGGCTAAGGTGCGCTGCGAGCGATCAAGGCATCGAAGGCGGGCGTCGCGGGTGCCACGTGCCGCAGGCCGGGAACGACGCCGAAGTCGCTGTCGACCGAGACGAGCGCCTCCGCCTCGTGCGCGAGCGCCGCGGCAGCCGTCAACATACACACACATTGGCAGGTCATCGCCGCAAGGCGCCGGGTAGCGCCGTGGCTAACTGATGAGCGGCTCCAACTCGAAGCGCGGGTCGAACGGGTTCAGGAAGGTCACGCCCTCGAGGAAGCGTCCGTGCTCCGCATCTTCGGTCAACTTGACGCTGAGAGTATTACGCGCGTAATATCCGCTCGTGACGAAAAGGATCGCGATCAGCCTTTCGGATGACCTTTACAGGCGCATGGAGCGGGTGCGCAAGAGCCGCCGGGTGCCGCGGAGCAGGCTTGTCCAGGAGGCGGTCGGCGAGTACGTCCGGCGGACCGACGAGACCGAGCTTGAGAAGGCGTACTTCGAGGGCTATCGCCGCTTCCCCGACGACGATGAGGACTTCCGCGCTATGGAGAAGGCCGCGATCGAGGACATGGCGAAGAGGGGAGACTGATCGATGCCGAAGCCCACGCAGCACGGCGAGATCTGGTGGGCTGAGATCGATAAGCGACGGCCCGTGGCCGTTGCGTCCCGAAGCGACGGTCACGGCGTCCGGCGCCAGGTCACCGTCGCGACGATCACCACGAGGATCCGCGGTATCCCATCCGAGGTCGCTCTTGACGATACTGATGGGCTGGCGTCCCCATCCGTCGTGAACTGCGACGACCTGGCGACGATCGAGAAGGTCAGGCTCGTACGCCGCATCGGGCGGCTCTCCGAAGCGCGCGTCGTCGATCTTCACCGAGCTCTCCGCTTCGCGCTCGCCATTCCCCAGGGGAATTGACCTATACGGCCTGATCCAGCCGGTTCCTTTTCCAGGAGTGAGCCGCGCTCGGGCGAGGGACAGCCTGCACGGCACGGGATCTGCCTGGAGAATGCGACTGAATGTCCCATGTAGTCGTCCTCGGAGGAGGCATCTGTGGCCTCGCGGCCGGGATGCACCTGGCCGAGAACGGCCACAAGGTGACCGTGCTCGAGGCCCAGCACTTCCTGGGCGGCCTGGCCACGACGCTCCGGGGCACGACGGGCGCCGGATTCGACTTCGGGCCGCACGCCTACCACGCGCGCAACCAGCGCGTCCTCGACATGTTCAAGGAGATCGCGCACGACGGGTTCCCGGCGCGCGCCAAGAACGTGCGCATCAAGTTCCGCGGGAAGTACTACAAGTACCCGCTCGAGGCGCTGGACATCGCGCGGAGCATGGAGCCGCAGGTGGCCGTCCGCGCGCTGGTCGATTACTTCGCGGAGGTGGTGCGCCGGAAGATCCGGCCGCGCAAGCTCGTCTCGGCCGAGGACTGGGTGACGGGGGCCATGGGCCGCACGCTCTACGGGTTGTTCTTCGGTCCGTACACGCAGAAGGTGTGGGGCGTGCCGCCCTCGCAGCTCGCGGCGTCCTTCGCGCAGCACCGCATCCCGCACATCTCGCTGTGGAAGGTCGTCCTGACCTCGCTCCGCAAGGGCCGCGAGAAGATCAGCGGGACGGAGCACCGCTACGCGCCGTTGGTGGTGGAGCTCTACTACCCGCCGCGCGGCGCCGGCCTCATCAGCGACCGCATGGCGCAGCGCATCCGCGACCGCGGCGGGGACGCGCGCACCGGGACGCTGGTCACCGGCGTCGAGGTGCGGGACGGACGCGCCGTGGCGGTGCGCTACCGAAAGGTCCCCCGCACGGACGACGGCGGACAGCTCTGCATGCTCGCCGCCGGCACCGAGGCGGCCTTCGGTCCCGGCGGGAAGGGGGACCCCTTCCGGATGAACGGGTCGCCAGGCCCCGAGGAGCGCATCGAGTGCGACCTGGTGGTCAACACCCTGCCGCTCCCCTCGCTCTTCAAGCTGATGGGCGACGCGGTGTCGCCCGAGGCGCAAGCCGCGGCCGACTTCCTGCGGTTCCGCGCGCTCACCATCGTGGGCCTGCGCGTCCGGCGGCCGAAGGCGCTGCCAGCGCAGTCCATCTACTTCCAGGACAAGACCTTCAACCGGCTCTCCGAGACCCGGAACTACGGCGGCAGCGACGTCTGCGCGCCGGATGAGACGGTGCTCCTCTGCGACATCACCTGCGACGTCGGCGACGCCATCTGGACCGCCGGCCCGGAGGAGCTCGGCCGCCGCTGCGCGAAGGAGCTCGCGGCCGAGGGATTCCTCACGGAGGACGAGGTCGCGGAGTGCGTGGTGCTCCGCTCGACCTTCGGTTACCCCGTCTACATGGTCGGGTACGAGCAGGCCATCGATACGCTGATGGGCGAGCTGATGCGCTTCGAGAACGTGCTCACCGGCGGCAGGCAGGGCCTGTATAAGTACGTGGACATGGACATCGCCTCGGAGATGGGGCTGTCGATGGCCGACCACGTCCTCTCGGGAAAGACCAAGCGCGACGCGATCGGCGGTATCCCCTACGAGGACCGAGTCTTTGCCTAACGAACCAGGCGGGGGCTCCACCGCCGCCGACCCCCGGCCGCTCCGGGTCGGTGTCATCGGCGCGGGCTACTGGGGCCCCAACCTGATCCGCAACTTCAGCGAGTCTCCCGGCTCCGAGCCCGCCTGGGTCGCCGACCTCCAGGAGGGGCGCCTGGCGGGCATCCGCAAGCGCTACCCCGCCATCAGGACGACCACCGACCACCGCGAGGTGCTCGCGGACCCCACCGTCGAGGCGGTCGCCATCGCGACGCCCATCTCCACGCACCGGCCGCTCGCCGAGGAGGCGCTCGCCGCGGGAAAGCACGTGCTGATCGAGAAGCCGCTGGCCGGATCCGCCGTGGACGCGGAGGCGATCGTCCGCGCCGCCGAGCGGGCCGGGAAGACCCTCATGGTCGGCCACACCTTCGTGTACAACCCCGCGGTCACGGCCGTCCGGCGGCTCCTGGAGCGCGGCGATCTGGGAGACATTCACTACATCGACAGCCAGCGGGTGAACCTGGGCCTCCACCAGTTCGACTTCAACGTGCTCTGGGACCTCGGGCCGCACGACGTCTCCATCACGCTGTACTGGCTGGGCGAGGAGCCGGTGTGGGTGCAGTGCACCGGCGGCTGCTTCGTGCAGCGGGACATCGAGGACGTGGTCTGGCTGACCATGGGGTTCCCCTCGGGCGCCATCGCGCACGCGCACCTCTCGTGGCTCGCGCCCGGCAAGCTGCGCACGATGACGGTCATAGGCTCGAAGAAGATGGCCATCTACGACGACGTTTCGAGCGTGGAGAAGGTGAAGGTCTTCGATCAGGGCGTCGATCGCCTGGAGCCGGACGAGCTCCGCCGCGCCTACCGCGCCGGGGACATCCTGAGCCCCCGTATCCCAGTGGACGAGGCGCTCCAGGTCGAGGTCGGGCACTTCGTTGATTGCATCCGCACGGGCAGGCGGCCCATCTCCGACGGCGCCGCCGGCCTGCGCGTGGTGCGCGTGCTGGAGGCGGGGGTCCGCTCGCTGCGGAGCGGCGGTGTGCGCGTCTCCTACCAGGCCGAGCCGGAGACGGTCGCGGCTTCGTGACCTCGCTCGGCGCGGTCGTGCACCCCACGGCCATCGTCGGCCCCAACGTGGAGCTGGGGCGGGGCACGGTGGTCGAGGCGTTCGTCGTCCTGGGTACGCCTCCGCGCGGGAAGACGGCCGACCAGGCGCCGCTCGTCATCGGGCCGGGCTCGGTCGTGCGCGCGCACACGACGATCTACGGCGGCACCACCATCGGCGCGCGCCTGCAGACCGGCCACGGGGCGCTCATCCGCGAGGACAACGTGATCGGCGACGACGTCTCGGTGGGGACGCACGCCTCGCTCGAGTTCGGCAACCGCATCGGCAGCGGTGTGCGCATCCACACAGGCTGCTTCCTCGAGCTCGTCACCATCGAGGACGCCGTGTTCCTGGGCCCGCGCGTCGTGTTCACGGACGACCCGCACCCGCAGTGCCCGGCGTACCTGGACTGCGTGAAGGGCGGGACCGTCCGGCGGCGCGCGCGCATCGGAGCGAACAGCACCATCCTCCCGGGGGTAGAGATAGGGGAGGACGCGCTGGTGGGGGCGGGCAGCGTGGTGCGCAGGCACGTGAGGGCGCGCAGCGTGGTGGCCGGCAACCCGGCCGTGGAGGTCAAGGAGGACATCCGCGACCTTGCCTGCTTCGTAGGTATCTTCCCGCACGCGTACTCCTGGCTCGAAGACTTACCCGAGCGAGGATCCGGCTCCGCCGGTCCGAGCGCGTTAAGCAAGGGGGAAAAGCGATGACTCTCACGCACACCAAGATGCAGATCCCGCTGGTGGACCTGCGAGCCGGCTACGAGCCCATCAAGGAGGAGGTCCGCGCGGCGCTCGACGAGATCTTCGAGGGCATGCAGCTGACCATCGGCCCCAACGTCAGGGCCTTCGACCAGGAGTGGGCCGCCTACCTCGGGTCCAAGCACGCCATCGGGGTCGGATCGGGCACCGACGCGCTCCAGCTGGCCATCCGCGCTCTCGGCATCGCGCCCGGCGACGAGGTCATCACCGTCTCGTTCACGTTCTTCGCGACGGCGGAGGCCGTCTTCTACGCGGGCGCGCGCCCGATCCTCGTGGACATCGACGAGCGGACGTTCAACATGGACATCGCACAGCTCGCCGACCGCATCACCCAGCGCACCAAGGCGATCATCCCGGTCCACCTCTACGGGCGAGCGATGGACATGAAGCAGCTCCTGGGCCTCGCCGCCGACAACAACGTGGCGGTCATCGAGGACGCCTGCCAGGCGCACGGCGCGATGCTCGACACCGGGAAGAAGGCCGGGACGGCCGGGCGGGCCGGCTGCTTCTCCTTCTACTGCAGCAAGAACCTGGGCGCCTACGGCGAGGCCGGCAGCATCGTCACCGACGACGACGAGCTCGCCGAGTCGATGCGCCAGCTGCGCGAGCACGGCCAGGTCACGCGGTACTACCACCCCATCGTGGGGTACAACGCGCGGCTCGACGAGATCCAGGCCGCGGTGCTGCGCATCAAGCTCAAGCGCCTGGACCAGACCAACGAGCGGCGCCGCGCGCTCGCCCGCCAGTACAGCTCGCTCCTCGCTAACGTCCCGGGCATCACGACGCCCGAGGACCCGGGCGGCGAGCGCCACGTCTGGTACGTCTACGCCATCCGGGTCGCGGACGGGAAGCGCGACGCGCTCCGGGCGTTCCTGACCGAGCGCGGCATCGGGACGCAGATCCACTACCCGGTCCCCATCCACATGCAGGAGGCGGCGAAGTTCCTGGGATACCGCGAGGGCGAGCTGCCGGTCACGGAGCGCGTGGCGGCGGAGGTGCTGTCGCTGCCGATGTTCCCCGAGCTCACCGACGACCAGGTGGGCTACGTCGCCGACGCGGTGAAGGCCTTCGCGCGCCGGTGACGAACGACCGGGGGG
>JBOGTE010000109.1:0-347 GCA_050692015.1 Candidatus Limnocylindria bacterium | reverse complement strand
CCCCCACACGGGCTGGACCGGACCGTCCGCGCGGTCCACGGCGTGCGCGAGGTCACGCCCGACCCGCCCGAGGAGCTGGAGCAGAGCGAGGACCTGCGCCGCAACAGATCGCCCGAGGAGCTGGCCGAGATCTACAGCCGCGTGCTGTTCCGCGACAGCCACCAGGGCGCCCATGAGCGGCGCGTGCTGCTGCGGGCGATGTGCAAGAGCTTCGGGAACAGCGTCCGCGTCGGGCTCGGCGTCCTGGTACTGCATCCGTCCACGTTCGAGATCGGCGACGCGGTCTTCCTCGGGAGCCAGACGTTCCTCCAGGGCCGGCACGACGGCCACTGCGTGATCGGCGCGCA
>JBOGTE010000108.1:0-7383 GCA_050692015.1 Candidatus Limnocylindria bacterium | reverse complement strand
CATGCCCGCACGTGCGTAGCGCGCACGGAGGAACAGGACGGTCATGAACGCGGTGGCGCCGAGCAGCAGGAAGGTCCACTGGCCCGAGTAGAAGGACACGATCGCCGGCTGCGATCCCAGCAGCGTGGCCCCGGAGAGTGCGTGCAGGAGCGGCCAGCCCGGCGCGACGCTGCGCAACAGCGACCAGGTGCCCGCGACGGCCACAGAAACGCCGACGACCGTCCAGAGGACCGTCGCCAAGCCCAGAGGCAGGAGCGCCACCGGCACCAGCGCGATCAGCATCCAGGGCGGGTACCCATAGACCGGGTCGGGCGTCGTCTGCGTGCCGAGTCTGGCGATCGTCGCCTGCCACGTCTCGGCGTCGTACGGATCGACGCCGTCGAGCAGCGCGCGCGGACCCGCCCAGAATCCAGCCAGGTCGTTGGTCTGGACATTCGACCCGAGCCGCTCTACGAACCCGAAGAGCACCAGTACGGTCGCACCCGCCGCGAGCCCCGCGAGGTAAGCGACCAGATCGCTACGTCGCACCGCAACAACCTACGTCGGCTGGCTCCGCCCTAGCCGGGGGCTGATACCTTTTGCTCACCTGCCGGTCGCCTCGGAAGATCAAGTTACCGGCGAAAGGAGGCACTCGAATGTTCGACCCGATCAGCTTCATTCGCGAAGAGGACGGCCAGGGCCTGGTGGAGTACGCACTCATCATCGCCGTCATCGCCATCGCCGTGATCGTCGCCATGATCTTCCTCAAGGGCCAGATCGAGAACATCTTCAGCAACATTGGGAACAACCTCACGTAGCCGAAGGCGAAGTGAGACCGCGGGAACGACCTCACGTAGCGAGCGCCGCAGACCGGCACTGTGCTCACGACCTCACCCAGACGCGTGACCAGGGATAACGGGAGCGGCGTCGCGCCGGCGCCGCTCCCCGGCCCGCCGAGCCGAGTTGCATGACACTCGGTACTCCCCGATAACTCTCACCGATGCCCATCTACGACTACCGCTGCCAGAGCTGCCACAGGCGCTTCGCCGTGTTCTTCCGCTCCTACTCGGAGGTCGGCCCGGCCACCTGCCAGCACTGCGGCAGCGAGCAGGTCGGCCGGCTCGCACCGCGAGTGGCCCAGCTCACCAGCGAGGACGCGCGCCTCGACCGCCTCTCCGACCCGTCGAGCCTGGGCGACGTTGACGAGAGCGACCCCGCATCCGTCGCGCGTTGGGCCAAGCGGCTCGGCCGCGAGATGGGCGAGGACCTGGGCGACGAGTTCGACGACGCCATGGACGGCCTGGCCGAAGGCGGCGGGCTCGGCGACGGCGAGCCCGACCCGATGCCCTACTCCGGCGGCGCCGACGAGGAGGCATGACCTGGGTCGCGGCCGGTGTCGCGGCCGCGACCGTGCTCGTGAGCGCCGCACCACGGCTGGCGCTCGCGGCCGGCGTCCTGCCCGCTCAGGCGCGACCCTTCATCTGGAGCGACGTGCTCTTCACGTACGTCGAGCGCCTCGGGGGCGGGCGGCTTCCCTACTGGGACGCCTTCTTCGATTACCCGCCGGGCATCGGCTATCCCGCCGCCGCGTTCGTCCTGCTGGCGGGAGGTCCGCTCGCGTACACGGCGCTCTGGACGCTCGTCACTGCCGCCAGCGCCGCCGCGGTGGGGTTCATGCTGGCCCGGGCCGCGGGAACTCCGGCCGCGCTCCTCTACTGGTCGCTCTCGCCGCAGCTGCTACTACTCGGTGCGGTCAACTTCGACGTGCTGCTGATCGCGCTGCTGGTCGGCGCGGTGCTCCTCGCGCGTAGCAGCCGGACCCATCTCACCTCGGTGGCGCTCGCGCTCGGCGCAGTGACGAAGGTCTTCCCCGCTGCGGTGCTGCCGCTCGAGCTCGTCCGCGTCTGGCGCGCGCAGGGCAGAGCGGCGGCGATCCTCAGCGCCGCTCTGTTCGCCGCCACGGCGCTGATCGTGCTCGGGCCATCGCTCGTCGCGCCCTTCCCGAGCACGCTCAGCGTCCTCAACGCCGCGGGTCGGACGAACTTCGACTCGGTCTGGGGGATCGCCTTGGCCGGCCTGGACGGCATCGGCGTGCCGCAGGCGGCCACGATCGTGGCCGCCGTCAGCTTCACGGGCCTGACGGTCACTTACCTCCGGGGCGTGGTGCCGGCCGCCCGTCGCGCGCCGGATCCCGCGGTGGGAGCGCTCCTCGCGATCGTGGCCGTGCTCCTCTGGTCGCGCCTCTACTCCCCGCAGTTCTCGCTCTGGGTACTGCCGCTCTTCGCGCTCGCCGGCGTCGGCGTCCGGCGCTACGCGCTGCTCTCGGTCGCGGACGTCATCGTCTTCGTGACCGCCTTCCCGCTGACGCTCGTCGCCTGGGGGAGCGACGACCTAGCGCCCCTGCTCCTGCTCGGAGGCCTCGCCGCCGGCGTGGTCCTGCGCCACGCGGCGCTCATCCTCGTATGGCGTGATCGCTTTCCGCGAGGGCCGGCCGCCACCGTGTGAGGCCGATCCACAGTCCGACTAGGGCGATGCCCACCGTATTGGTGTAGGGCCACTGGTCCAGCAGGATCCACGGAACGAGCGTCAGGCTGACCATGAGGGTGGTCGCGCCGCGCCGGAGCGCGCTCGCGATCAGCGCACCGAGCAGCACGACCATGACCAGGCTCGCCGGGATGCCGCTCTCCGCCGCGAAGAGCATCGGCACGCTGTGGACCGGCTCGAGCCGGGCGGTCGTGTGCAGGTCTGGGAGTGCCGCGAGCTCGTCGTCGTAGCGCGCCGGGCCGACGCCAACCAGCGGAGACGTCGCCGTCAGTGCCGCCGCCTGTGCCAGGAGCGCGCCCCTGTCGCTGGCGACGCCACGTCCGGCGCTGGCCGTCCAGCCATCCCAGGCGAGCAGCCCGGGCAACGCCGCGCCCAGGAGCAGCGCGGCGATCGCCCACCTATAGGAGACGCTGCGCACGGCGCCCGGGAGCAGGCAGGCGCAGACGAGCGCGAGGCCGAGCACCGCGGTCCTGGAGTGCGACAGCCCCAGGGGCACGACCGTGATGGCTGCCAGCGCGAGCCAGGGCAGCATCCGCGACGCGGTGAGCCCCTGCCGCACCAGCGCCGCCGAGGCGACCAGGGCCAGCCCGGCGAGTACGAAGCCGTCGCTGAGCGTCCCCCGCGGCGCGGCGCTGGTGCCCCAGTAGATCAGGGGGTCCGCGAACTCCCCGAGCATCCACAGTCCGAGCGGCGCGCCGTTCTGGTGCTGCAGCACCGCGATCGCCGACTGCGTCGCCGCGGCGGCCCCGAGGGCGAGCAGGACGACCCGCCGCTCCGGGACGGTGCCGATGAGCGCGACCGCCCAGGCCAGGGCGCCCGCGGCGGCGAGACGCGCGAAGAAGTGCAGACCGCGCAGCGACGGATGCACCAGCAAGGCCACCACGACCAGGGCGAGGAGCGTCAGGCCCAGGACGGCCTCGAGCCGCAGCCGGCCGGCACGCGCAAGCGAGAGCGCCGCGGCCGTCCCGACGATCATCGGCACGTCGAAGCCGTGGAAGAAGTGGTAGAGCGGGGTATCGCGAGCGAGCTCCGTACGCAGGCCCATGAGCGGGAGCAGCAGCACGAAGAGCGAGATGGAGACCACGGCGATCGCGGCGCGCCGCTCCGGAGACCACACGATCACCGGCGACACTACGGGCCCGCCGCCGTATCGGGATGGCGCAGGAACCCGAGCCACAGCGCCGTCAGCACCATCCCCTGAGGCGTCACGTAAGCGAGGACGTCCAGGACCATGAACGGCGCGAGGGCGAGGTACAGCGTGATGGCGGGGACCCCGGCCCGCAGCGCGCGCAGGCCGACCCCGACCAGCAGCATGGCCGCGACGAGGCCGGCCGGAACGCCCGCCTCCGCGGCCAGCATCACCGGCACGTTGTGGACGTGCTGGGGCTGCCGTGTGATGTGCAGGTCCGGCCGTGCGCGCAGCGTCTGCAGGTAGTTGCCCGGCCCTACGCCGACGACCGGCTCCTCCGCGACGATGACGAGGGCCTGCGCGAGCATGGCGCCGCGGTCGGACGTCCCGCCACGCGCGACGCTGGGCAGCCAGCCCTCGCTGGCCAAGAGCGCCGGCACGCCGAATCCGACGAGCAGGGCTGCCAGCGCCAAGCGATGCCGCGGACCGCGGGCGGCTCCACGGACAAGCGAAGCGCACACGAGTGCGAAGGCGAGCGCGACCGTGCGCCCGTAGATCAGGCCGGCGGAGGAGACCGCCAGCGCGGCCGCGACGAGCCACCCGGCGGGGCGCCGCGCGAAGAGCCCGGTCCCGCCCAGAACGACCGCGCTCACGAGCGCGAGTCCCGCGAGGATGAACTCGTGCCCGAGCGTCCCACGAGCGAGCGGAGGACCACCGTAGCTCGCGAGATCGGCGCCCAGCTCTCCCAGCGCTCGGAGCCCGAGGGGTCCGCCGGAGGCGACCTGCAGCACGGCGACGACCGACTGGATCACCGCGGTCAGTCCGAGCGCCATGGCCATCCGGATACGCCGCTCCGGGGCGAGGTCGGCGACGACCCGGTAGAGCGCGACGGCGCCCAAGACCCGCAGGACCACGTCGATGCCGCGAGCGCTCGGGTGGACGGCGAACGCGATCGCCAGCAAGGCGAAGAGCGCGGGCCAGAGCAGGTCCAGGCCGCGCGCGGACCAGGTGGCCCTGACGAGACGCGGCGCCGCAAGCATCGCCAGCGCGAGGAGGGCGACGTCGGCCGCGTAGAAGTACGAGAGCTCGAGGGGGAGGTCCCCGCGCTCGTCGTCGCGCGGGAGACCGACGAACGGGAAGAGCAGGACCACGACGACCGCGAGGACGTACTGCGGCCTCCTCAGAGGCGTCAGTATCGCGGGTCGTGACGCGGGACTACCTCGTGAGCTTCGTCGCCGAGGGCCTGGCGGTGATCCTGGCACTCGCGACCTACAAAGCCGCGGCCGCGCAGTGGACCCCCGACCTGTTCGGCGAGTACGCCCTCTCGCGGAAGATCGTCTCGGCCATCCTGGCCCTTGCCCTGGTGGGCATGGACATCGCGGTCGTCCGCTTCATCGCGTTCGACGCCGCGCGCGACGAGGCGCGCATCGCGGGCTACCTGAGCGGCGCGGTGGCGGTCGTGCTGGCCACCTCCGCGGCGATCGCCGGCGGCCTGGTCCTCCTGGCCGGTCCGCTGAGCGCGGCCCTGTTCGGCGAGCCGGGACACGAAGAGGCACTGATGGCCCTCGCGGTCGTCGCGCTCGGCGGCGCGCTGTACGCGGTCGCCTACGGTCACGAGCGGGGCCGGCTGCGCCTCGGCCGGGCCGCCCTGCTGCTGGTACTGAACACCGGGGTGATCCCGCTCCTGGCTGTCGTCGCCCTACCGGGGTCCGTGGCCGGCGCTCTGGCCGCGATGGGCGCGGGCTGGGTGCTCGTGAGCGGCGCGGCCCTCGTCGCGGAGCGCCGCACCGCGTGGGCGCCGCCGCTGGTCCGCCCGATGGTCCGGTACGGCGCGCCGCGGGCCCTCGGCCTGGTGCTCCAGATGGGCTTCCTGGCCGCGCCGGCGATCGTCGCGGCCCACCGATTCGGCATCGAGGAAGCCGGCAACGTGGCGTTCGCCCTGCTCGTTCTCGGCCTGCTCAGCACGCTGCTCACCCCCATCGGCGTCGTGCTGGTGCCTCGGAGCGCCGACATGTTCCGCCAGGGCGCCGACAGGCTCCTCGAGCGCCACGTCGCGCGCCTGCTGACGGTCGTCGCCCCGCTGGTCGTGGCCTTCGTCCTCGTCGTGCAGCTCCTGGCCGAGCCCCTGGTCACGCGCTTCCTCGGAGCCGCCTACGAGGGCGCGTCGGCGACGCTTCGCGCGATCCTGTGGGCGGCCATCCCCTGGACCTTCTTCGTCGCGCTGCGCGGCCTGCTCGACGCGCACGAGGTCCGAGCGCTCAACGCCCGCAACGTGGCCGTCGCCTCCGTCGCGTACGGCCTGCTCGTCGCGGTCGCGAGCTCGCTGAGAGCCGCGGAGCCCGCCTACTACGCCGCGTTCGTCGCTTCCGTGGTCGTCCTCGGGGGCCTGACCCTGATCGAGGCGCGGCGCGTCTTCGCCGGCCCGCCGCTAGCGGAGCCGGTCGTAGAGGATCTTCTTCAGCCATAGGGGCGACATCTGCGCCGCGAAAGTCGCCAGGCCGTAGAGGTAGGCCGCAGGGCCGAAGCCCAGGGTGCGATTGACGGTGACGCGGATCTTCAGCTCCTCCCAGTTGGTGCGCAGCCCCGAGCGCCGCAGGAGCATGGCGTCGCTGCGTCGCAGGCGCACCAGAGCGTCCGGCAGGTTGGCGAAGCGGCAGCCCCGGACGATGGCCCGCATCCAGTAGAGACCGTCCTCCAGCGGGCGCGCGGGGTAGCTGCCGGCCTTCTCGAAGAACGAGGGCCGGAAGAGCACGGTCGGGTGGGCCATCGGAGTCCGCTTGCGGAAGGCCCGCACGATGTCGTCGTGCGTGAGCGGGTAGCGCACGCGCTTCAGCTCGCGTCCGCGCTCGTCGATGTCGATGACGGCGCCGCCCAGCACGTCGATGTGAGGGTTGGCACCCATGAACGCGACCTGCTTGGCGATACGGTCGAGGAGTGCCTCGTCGTCCGAGTCCATCCGGGCGTAGTAGTCGTACCGGCCGAGCGTGTGGTCGAGCAGCGCGTTCAGGTTCACGCCCACCGGGCGCCGCTCCGCGACGCGGTGCAGGTGGACGCGGGGATCCGGCGCGACCTCGGCGATGACCGACTCGAGCTCCGCCGGCAGCGGGCCGCTGAGCATCAGGTGGATGTCGATCGGCCCGTAGGTCTGCCCGCGGAGGCTCTCGAGCGCCGTTCGCACGTAGGCAGGCGGGTCGCGATCGACGATCGGCATGAGGATGGCGACCGACCGCGGATCGATCGGGAGATGATAGGCGCGCGGCAGGCATCGATGACCTCTCGGGCGCGGCCCGAGCCGAGGGCTGGCAGGCGGCGCTGTTCCGCGTGATGCGGGACCGCATCGCGGCCGGCGGCGTGGCCGAGGAAGACGAGCGCAGTACCGACTGGATCCACCTGCTCCGCGCCCGCCCGGCGGACGCGCTGGTGGTCGGGTGCGGCTGGGGCGCCGTGGCCTGCGAGCTGGCCGCGGGCGGGGCGCGGGTGCTCGCGGTGGATGCCTCGGAGCACCGACTCTCGTTCCTGCGCGTCCGGGCGGAGCAGAGCGGCCATCAGGTCCGCTGCGCTCTCTCGGACGTGCCCTGGGCGCCGCCGGCCGCGGGCCCCTTCGACCTGGTGGCCTATGTAGACCCGGCGTGGCCGGGCGGTGCCGATCCGGAGCGCACCGCACGCGACGCGGCCATGGTCCTGCGCCCGGCCGGGTCGGTCGCGTGGCGGGCCAGTGCTCGGCCCGGGAG
>JBOGTE010000107.1:0-7480 GCA_050692015.1 Candidatus Limnocylindria bacterium | reverse complement strand
GGTCCGAGGCGCGCTCGCGGCGGCCCGAGCGGCGGCCGGCGCGCGGGACGTCGTCTGCGTGACCGGGTCCATGGCGCTGGCAGGCGAGGCAAGAGCAGCGCTGGGCTTAGACGTATCGGAGCAGCTCTGGTAGGCGCGCCGGCAACGCAAGCAATGGCCGTAGAGGGACCGAGTGACAAGGCTGGTGCTGGCCATGGGGCAGGACGGAGCGGATGCGATCCTCGACGGAGTCCGCAGGTCGGATCAGCGGGCGCGTCCGCCCAAGAAGCTGCCGGCCCGCGCTTACCTCGCGGTGCCAGGCGTCGGCGTGGTCGGCGAGTGCGACCTAGGCGAGCCGGATCGGCGGAGCGACTCCGGCTGGCGCATCCCCGTCACGAGGCCCCGGCGCTACGCCAGGCCCAGGCCGCTCGAGCGCTTCGGCCTCGCCAAGACCCCGCGCTCGTTCCGGTACCTGTGACCTAGTTAGCAGGTTTCCAGGCGAAGGTGACCCGGGTGATGCGCGCGCCGTCCGTCTCGAAGGTCCAGGTCGTGTAGTTCGCGAACTGGCCGGGAGCCCGCGTGAGGCCCTTGAGCACGACGGTGTCGCCGAGCAGCTCCTCCTCGCGCACGAGCCGCACGAAGGGCGGGGCCATGCGCATCAGCTGGCGCGCGCCGTCCTTGCCGTGGAGCTGCGTCTCGCCGCCGGGCAGCTCGATGATGACCTCGTCGTCCACGACCGACGCGGCACGCTCGGCGTCGCGCTTCTCGAGCGCGGACATGAAGGAGCGGGCCGCCTCCAGCGGCGTCACGAGGGCTCTGGAGCGAGGCGGCCGGTCACCCCTGGATGATCGCACAACCCGGTGGGATGATCGCCCTGTGAGACCGGGCGTCCTGCTCCCGTACGCGGCGCTGGGGATCCTCATCGCGGTGGTCTCCTCCGCCGCGGTCCTCTCGAGCACCGGCGGCGGCCTCCCGGTGCCCGCGGCCGAGCCCACGTCCTCGCCGCAGGCCGCGACGCAGAGACCGGTCCCCGAGCTGTCCCGGACTGGGCGGATCGCGTACCTCCGCGACGGCCGGCTGTGGATCTCGGGCCTCGACGGCTCGCTGCGCCGGAGCGTGGCTCCCCTGGACGACCCGGGGCGGGCCGGCCACATGCGCTGGTCTCCGGACGGCGACAAGATCGCGTTCGTGGACGCGGGGCTCTCGCTCGTCGTGATCCACGTGGACGGCCAGCGGTGGGACGTAAGCCTTCCCGTGGTCCTGCGCGACCAGGGCTGGCGCATCGCCGACGTGCGCTGGTCTCCGGACTCCATCCGCATCGCGGCGACGTTCCTCCGGCCGGGCGACGGTCGCGCGGACGCCTTCGTGACGGACCTGACGCCGGCCCTCGCCGCCTGGATCCGCGTCACCGAGATGAACGACCTGTTCGTGGGGGACTGGGTCTCCGACACGGAGATCCTGGCCAGCACGGCCGGCGGGGTGATCGCGCTGGTCGAGGTCCCTCAGTGTCCGGCCTGCGTCGCCCTGGATCCCGTGGCCACCAGGGTCCGGCCGCTCACCGGCGCGCTCGGCACCTCTCCCGTCCTCGCCAGCGACGGCCGGGTGCACTTCCTGGCCGGCCGCGTCCCGAGCGCGCGCGACCCGTCGGTCCCGCACATCACCGCGAGCCGCGCCTCCGTGTGGAGCGCGGCGCTGAACGGGAGCGACGTCCGCCGCGAGACCATCCGGGAGCTCAACGACGTGCGGCTCGACGGCCGGCTGCCGGATGGCCGCTACCTGGTCCACCGCGGCGGAGCCTCCATCCAGAGCGTGGCCGGCGACGGGATCGAACCGCTGCCGGCGAACGCCGGTCTGATCCACCGGGTCCGGCTGGCGCCCGACGGACGCACGGTGTACGGCTTCACCCGAGAGCGGATCGTCCAGCTCGACGTCACGAAGGTAGGGCTGGCGCCGCCCGCGGCGGGGGACCCGAGCGCCACCGTGTTCCTTGACACGAGCGGCGCGGCCGACGTGTGGTTCCCGCAGGAGCCCTGGGAGGCGGCGCCCGCCGGCCAGCCGGCGGCGGCGGAGCCCGCCGCCAGGTACGCGTTCGCGCTCGGGGGTCACATCTGGCGAATGGGCACGGCCGCGCGGCCCGAGCTCCTCCGCGCGGGCCAGGCCATCCGCCGGACCTTCCTCCCGGTCCCGCGCTGGTCGCCCGCGGGCACGCATCTCCTGGCGCTGGAGCAGGCCGGGTTCGGGGCACCGATCACGGCGCTGATCGCGGTCGTGGTCGATCGGGACGGAGAGCAGATCCGCCTCGCCGAGACCTACGCCGCGGCGCGGTCCTTCGCCTGGGCGCCCGATGGCGACGAGTTCGCCGTCGTCGTGGACCGTCGCGGCGTCAACGGAACGGCTTCGAACGCCCAGCTCGAGGTCCGCTTCCTGGACACGTCGGGCGGGCGCACGCGCGAGGCCGTCGCCGGCACCGAGGTAGCGTGGACATCTGCGGGGATCCTGGTGCTGGACGAGGCTGACGGGGAGGCGGTGCTGCGCACGGTCAGCCAAGACGGGACCGCTCGCACCCTCGCGAAGCGCGACGAGATCGTGCAGCGCGCCATCGGCGAGAACGCTCTCTGGCTCGCCGAGTCGTGGGGCGGCCTGGATGCCCGGCTGGACGGCTCGTGGACCAGCGTCCACATCGGCAACGCCGGCGGCAGCGCCGAGTGGCTGGTGCTGATGGATGCCGGCGGTACGCCGGTCGAGGCCGTGGCGTCTGAGGAGTTGAGCGACGCCATATGGTCCCCCACGAAGCCGCTGCTTGGGTACACGCTGGACGCCAGGACGGCGGACGAGCGCGCCGTGGTGCACGACCCGGGGAACGGCCCGCTCAGCGTCCAGGACGGCCGCTTCGCCGGCTGGTCGCCCGACGGCGACTGGTACTACGTCGCCCGGACGACCGGTCTGTTCGCCCTCCCTCTGGCGGGCGGGGAGCCCGTGCGCGTCGGTCCGGTCGGCGCCCCCGCCGCGATCACCACAGCCGACTGACCTTCACCCTGCGCGCGCGGCCGCGAGGAAGTGCTCGAGCGCGCCGAGGTGCTCGTCGATGGAGCCGTACTTCGCCCCCATGGTGTTGAGCTCGACGTGCGAGGCGCCCACCTCGCGCCACCACGCGACCTGCTCCGGCCACCGCTCGCGCGGCGTGGCCGCGGCCGAGACGCGGCCCTCCAGGCCGACCTTCGCGGGGTCACGGCCGGACTCCCTCACCATCGCTCGGAACGTCCGGACGGCCGCGCGTCCCTCGTCGCCCGGCTGGGCGTGTGTGAGCCAGCCGTCCGCGACGGCCGCGATCCGCCGCAGCGCCGGCACGATGACCTCCCGCGTCGGCGCCTTGTAGCCGCCGCCCATCCACACCGGGATGGGACGCTGCACCGGGAGCGGGTTCAGGCCGGCCCTCGTGACGCGCAGGCGCTTGCCCTGATGCTCGACGACCGGGTCGGTCCAGAGCTTCCGCATGACCGCGACCTGCTCCTCGATGCGGCGGCCGCGGGTGTGGAACTCCTCGTTCAGGGCCTCGTACTCGACGGCGTTCCAGCCGAGACCCACGCCGAGGCGCAGGCGGCCCCGCGAGAGGACGTCCACCTCCGCCGCCTGCTTGGCCACGAGCGCCGCCTGCCGCTGGGGAAGGATGATCACGCTGGTCACGAGCTCGAGCTTCTTGGTGGTCGCTGCCAGGAACCCGTAGAGGACGAACGGCTCGTGGAACATCGACTCGTGCGTGTAGGGGCCGGTCCACCCGCCGGGACGCTCGGGATGCGCGCCGAGCACGTGGTCGAAGACGACCACGCCGTCGAAGCCCATCCGCTCGACCTCGCGCGCGTACCGCGCGATGACGTCGGGGTCGGTGCCTATCTCGAGCTGCGGCAGGACCGCCAGGACCTTCACCGGGATATCTTCGCCTAATGAGCGTATCCCGCATGGATGGACCGTTTCGCAGGGCTAGACCGTGGTGCGTTCTCTTCGCGCACGACTACGCGGTGCGGGAGCGTCCTTCGGTCTGGGGTCTTCCGGTATTGACCGAACGTTTCCCGCGGGCCAGTGATCCGGTCGACCGTTCCACGTCCGTGACCGATCTGTTAGCGCGGGGCTGATCGTTCGATCGATCAGGGAACGCTTCGGGAACGCAGTCCGCACGCTCCCATGGCATCGCAGGACCGACAGTGCGGACCGAAGGCGCGCGCCTGCGGAGCAGACAGGGAGGATGACATGAGCGGACTCAAGCGAACGCTCGCGAGCCTCGCGGTCGCCTGCGGGCTCGCCGTGGCAATGCCGATCGCCGCCCTTGCGGATCCGATCGACGTGGACGTCACGGTCGACGACCCCGCGGTCAGCGACTCGAGCATCAACATCGGCAGCACATCGGCATCGGTGTCGGTGGACGACACGACGGTCGATGCGACGAGCTCCGGCACCACTCTCACGACGTCCGGCACCACCGTCACCACAACGGACGCGACCGCGACGGTCACGACGACCGGCACGGCGGTCGGCGCGTCGGTGCCGGGGACGACCGCGACCGTCCTCGGGAACGTTGGTCAGCCGGGATCACCGAGCGTGACCGTGACACCCGGGAGTGGCGCGGTGAGCTCGGACACCACGGCGACGCGGAGCGGCAGCGGCCTCACGCGTGACGGCACGATCGCGGTCGGGGACTCGGCGCTCCTGCTCGCGACCGAGATCACGAGCCTCGACCAGGCGGCGCTGGTGACCGCGGGGGCCAGCGAGCCGATCACCGGGACCACCGTGGACGTGCAGGCTCAGGCGCAGGCGATCCTGTGCTTGCTCGCGACCGCGAGCGTCGATCCGACGAAGGCGCTGCTCGACACGACCTGCGCGAGCCCATCCACCGTCGACGGCGCGACGACCCTCGGCGTCACGAACACGCTGACTGGGACCACGCTGAGCTCGGGCGCCGTCCTGCGGGCGGCTATCTGCTTGATCGCGACCGCGGCGAGTCCCCTGCCGAGCGGGACGGGCTCGGACGACGCGCTCGTGCTGGCGGAGGCTTCGCTCACGACGCTCTGCGACGCATCGCCCTCGACCGCGAGCGGCGATGGCGACCTCACGCTCACGAACGAGGCGACCGGCACGACGATCTCGACCGCTGCCGCCATCGATGCGGCGATCTGCCTGCTCGCGAATGGCGTGATCGGCGATCCCACGACCCTCCAGCTCGCGACCACGTGCGGCCTCGCGGATGACGCCGCACCGACGACGTCCGGCGCGACTGCGCCGACGACCGCGACGAACGAGACCACCGGCACCACGGCGTCGCTCGAGCCCGCGCTCGAGGCGGCCATCTGCGTTCTCGCGAACGCGATGGCCCAGCTCCCCGAAGGGGACGAGGCGGCCGTGACCGCGGACATCCTCACCGCCTGCGGCACCGAGCCGAGCACGGGCTCGGCAACGACGCCGACGATGGTCGATAGCGACCTCACGGGCACGGATGCCGATCTCACGCCGGCGGTCGACGCCGCGATCTGCATCCTCGCGACCGCGCGGGCCGGGATCGGCAACGTCACGGCGGACGTGACCGATGCCTGCGCCGCAGCGATGGGTACCCCGGATGACGGGACGGCCGACGGCGACGAGACCTCGCGCACGGACGGCGGTGCACCATCGGCTCCGAGCGAGGGCCAGGCGCCGAGCGAACCCGGCGACCAGGGCACCGGCGCCGTCACCGCCCCGAGCGAAGCCGCGGCGCCCGCCGCTGCTCCGAGCACGCAGCTCGGCGGCGAACAGCTTCCCGGATCGCTCCCATCGACGAGCACGGCGGTCGCGGGCCTCGCGGTCCTCACCCTTGCCACGCTCGCATTCCTCGCGACTGCGCGACGATCCCGCCGACGCTGAACGCATCTCCGACGACGGCCGAGGCGACGCGCCTCGGCCGTCCATTCGGAGGGGACCGGAACCCGGCAGGCAGGCGCATCGTTAGAGCGGCATACCGAGCACTCCTACCGCAAGGTCCTCTACTGCGTCCGCGGGTCGATCGAGTTCCTCCTGGCCGACGGCCAGCGCGTCGAGCTGCGGCCAGGGATCGCCTGGTCGTGCCGGCGCACACGCGTCACGGCGCGCTGGTAGGCCCCGAGGGATGCTCCTGCATCGAGGGCCGGGCCAAAGAGGCCGGCGCATACTCGGGAACATGCGTCGGATCGCAGCGCGGATGGCGCGGCTCGGCACGGAAACGGCGTTCGAGGTGCTCGCGAAGGCCCGAGCCCTGGAGGCCCAGGGCCGCGAGATAGTCCACCTCGAGATCGGCGAGCCGGACTTCGACACACCGCCCTCGATCGTGGCCGCGGGCGTCGCGGCGCTCGAACGTGGCGAGACGCACTACACGCCGTCGGCGGGTGTCATCGAGCTGCGCGAAGCCATCGCCGCTTACCTGCGCGAGCGCCGCGGGCTGAAGGTCGACGCCGCGCAGGTGATCGCCACCCCGGGCGCCAAGCCGATCATGTTCTACGCGCTGCTCGCGCTCCTCGAGGAGGGCGACGAAGCCATCTACCCCGATCCGGGCTTCCCGATCTACTCCTCGATGATCGACTTCGCGGGTGCGCGCGGTGTGCCGCTTCCGCTCCGGGAGCAGAACTCGTTCGAGCCCGATCTCGACGAGCTGCGCGGTCTCGTCACCGATCGCACCAAGGTGCTGATCCTGAATAGCCCGCACAACCCGACGGGCGGTCTGCTGTCGCCTTCCGCCGTCGGCGAGATCGCGCGACTGGCACGCGAGCGGGACCTCTGGGTCCTGACGGACGAGATCTACGCCGAGATCCTCTACGAGGGCGAGCATCGCTCGCTCCTCGCGGAGGACGGCATGGCCGAGCGCACCATCCTGCTGGACGGGTTCAGCAAGACGTACGCGATGACCGGCTGGCGACTCGGGTACGGGGTGTTCCCGAAGCCGCTCGTCGGGCCGGTCACGAAGCTCGTGACGAACTCGGTCTCGTGCAGCGCGACCTTCGTGCAGCGCGCCGGGATCGCCGCGCTCTCGTCGCGACCGCCGGAGGTCGACCAGATGGTGCGCGCGTTCCGCGAGCGGCGGAACGCGGTGGTGGAAGGGCTGAACGCGATACCGGGCGTGCGCTGCCCCACCCCTAAGGGCGCCTTCTACGTCTTCCCGAACATCGAGGGGCTAGAGCTCGGCGACAGCGCGCGCGTGGCTGACCGCGTCCTCAACGAGGCCGGCGTCGCGGTACTGGCCGGCACCTGCTTCGGCCGCGCGGGCGAGGGATACCTGCGGCTCTCATACGCAAACTCGCTGGCGAACATCGGCCTCGCAAGCACTCGCATCGCCGAGTGGGCGGCGAGTGCGCGCACGGTAGGTCGGGTAGCAGCACACTGATATAGGTCCTTCCTAGGGTCCGATACTGCAGCGGACCTGCGGGGAGACCGGAGAGCGCTCTATCCGGCACGGCCCATCGGCCGCGACCGTTCAGGCTAGTCTCCGGCCCTCGCGCTCCGTCCG
>JBOGTE010000106.1:0-7529 GCA_050692015.1 Candidatus Limnocylindria bacterium | reverse complement strand
GGGCTACGCCGCCTGCGAGGCCGCATCGCGGGAGCCGCGAGAGGGCCGCGCCGGCGCCGGTACCGGCGCCACCGTGGCGAAGCTCACCGGCGACCGCACGCGGCGGGGCGGCCTCGGCATTGCGACGCTGCGCGCGGGCGAGGCGGCCGTCACCGCGGTGGCCGTGGTCAACGCGGTCGGCGGCATCTGGGACGACGAGCGCCGCGCCTGGGTCGCGCCGATCCCGCCCGGACCGCCGGCTCCGCCGCCGCCCGGCGCGAGCACCACGATCGCCTGCGTCGTCACCGACGCCCGCCTCGACAAGTCGCAGGCCTTCCGCGTCGCGGGCGTCGCGCACGACGGGATCGCCCGCGCCGTGCGGCCCGCCCACACCGACCTCGACGGAGACGCCGTCTTCTGCGTCTCGGTGGGGGGTGACGCCCGCCACGACATCGCGACCGTCCAGGTGCAGACCGCAGCCGCGGACGCCGTGGCTCGCGCGATCGTGAGAGGCGTCGGAGCGCCGGCAGAGCGCTAGGGACGACAAGGAGGGGTCTTGAAGCGATGAGCACCTGCGTGGCAGAAGAGGGAGTGTCTCTTGGGAGCAGTGGCCGATCTCACCCGATCTGGGTGCGATCACACCCAATTCGGGTGACAAGCACCTCACCCGTTGGAACAACACCCAGGTCCTGGGAAGACCCGGCCAGGATCGCCTCCCCTTCAAAGGGAACTCCCAGCTGACTCTTCCAGTCGGGCCGGTCCTGACAGCGGTCGATGCGCTGCGTGACGAGCTGGTCGCGTTCGCGCAGGACCTCGTCCGCATCCCCACGGTCAACCCTCCGGGCGAGCGGTACGCCGAGTGCGCGCAGCTGATCGGCTCGAAGCTGGAGCGCTTCGGATACGAGGTGCGCGAGGTGCGGCCTCGTGAGGACCTCGACCCCACGCACCCGCGCGTGAACGTCTTCGGCCGGCTCGCCGGCGCGCGGCCGCGCCCGGCGCTCCACTTCAACGGCCACTTCGACGTCGTCCCCGCGAACGACCCGGAGGCGTGGACGCGCGACCCGTTCGGCGGGGAGGTCGCCGGCGGTCACCTGTACGGCCGCGGGAGCGGCGATCAGAAGGCCGGGATCGCCGCGTCGATCTTCGCCGTCGAGGCGATCCGCCGCGCGGGGCTGCGCCTAGGCGGCACGGTCGAGCAGAGCGCGACCGTGGACGAAGAGAGCGGCGGCTTCGCCGGTCTCGCGGAGCTCTGCGCGCAGGGCATCTGCACCTCGGACACGGTGGACCACGTGGTCATCACCGAGCCTCTCGACTTCGACCGTGTGTGCCTGGGACATCGCGGCGTGCTCTGGACGGAAGTGACCGCGCGAGGCGTCGCCGCGCACGGCAGCATGCCCGGACTGGGGCGCAGCGCTGCTGACGCCATTGCCCGCCTGGTCGCGCGCGTGGACGCGGACCTGCGCCCGCGGCTGGCCGAGCGGACAACGTCCATGCCGGTCGAGCCACCCGAGGCGCGGCGAGCGAGCATCAACCTCAACGCGCTCCACGCCGGCCAGCCCGTGGAGGTCGAGCAGACGCCGATGGTGGCCGACGTCGCGACGGCGATCTTCGACCGGCGCTTCCTCGTGGAGGAGTCGCTCACCGACGTCCGGGCCGAGATCCCGGCGCTGATCCATCGGGAGCGGGAGCGATCCGACGGCATCACCTGGTCGGTCCGCGAGCGGATGACGGTGGAGCCCGTGCTGACACAGAGGGACGCTCCGGTCGCGGTCGCATTCGCCGCCGCGATCCGAGAGGTGCTGGGGCGTGACGCCGCGTTCATCGCGAGCCCCGGCACGTACGACCAGAAGCACGTGGTGCGGATCGGCGGCATCAACGACTGCATCGCCTACGGCCCCGGACGGCTCGTGACCGCACACCGGCCGGACGAGCATGTCGTCGTGGACGAGCTCGTGGCCGCAACGAAGGTAATGGCGCTCGCGACATTCACACTTCTCGGTGTCGAATAGCGAGCGAGGATCCGGCTTAGCCGGTCCGAGCGAGACCGCATTTGATCGAGCGGAGCGAGGCGGCGCAGGCCAGCGATTCGAAGCGAGCTGGACGAGCGCGAGCAGCAGGAGTGGGAGAATGAACGAGTGAAGGACGTAGTCATCCTCGACGGCGCGCGCACCGCTTTCGGGACGTACGGCGGCGCGCTGCGCGACGTCTCGGCCACCGATCTCGCCATCGTGGCGAGCAAGGGGGCGCTGGAGCGCTCGAAGGTCGAGCCCGACCGCATCGACCAGGTCATCTTCGGCAACGTGCTCCAGACCTCCGGCGATGCGGTGTACTTCGCGCGTCACGTCGGCCTGAAGTCGGGGATCCCCAACGAGCGGCCCGCGCTCACGGTGAACCGGCTCTGCGGCTCGGGGCTCCAGGCGATCTTGCTGGGCGCGCAGGAGATCCAGCTGGGCCAGGCCGAATTCGTACTGGCCGGGGGCGGCGAGAACATGAGCATGGCGCCCCACCAGGTGCGGGGCGCGCGCTGGGGCCTGCCCCTTGGCGACCAGCAGCTCGAGGACTACCTCTGGGTCGCGCTGGTCGATTCGTACAACGGCCTGGGGATGGCGAACACGGCCGAGAACCTGGGCCGCAAGTACGGGATCGGGCGCCAGGCGGCGGACGAGTTCGCGCACCGCAGCCACACCCTCGCCGCGAAGGCGCGCGAAGCCTGCCGGCTGGGCGAGGAGATAGTGCCGGTCGAGGTGAAGACCAAGAAGGGTCTGCAGAACGTGGACAGGGACGAGCACATCCGCCCGGACACGACCCTCGAGAAGCTCGCCAGGCTCGAGGCCCGCTTCGAGAAGGGCGGCACGGTGACGCCGGGCAACGCAAGTGGGATCAACGACGGCGCCGCGGCGGTCGTGGTCGCGTCGGCGGAGGCCGCCGAGCGTGCGGGGCTCAAGGCTATCGCGCGCATCGTCTCGGGCGGCGTCTGCGGCGTGGATCCCGACATCATGGGCATCGGGCCCGCGCCCTCGAGCCGCCAGGCGCTCGAGCGCGCGGGCCTGCGGGTCGAGGACATGGACCTGGTCGAGATCAACGAGGCCTTCGCCACGCAGTACCTGGCCGTGGAGAAAGACCTCGGCCTCGACCGCGAGCGCACCAACGTGAACGGCGGCGCCATCGCGCTGGGCCACCCGCTTGGCGCATCCGGCGCGCGGCTCGCGCTGACGCTGACCTACGAGCTGCGCAAGCGGCAGAAGCGGTACGGGCTCGCCTCGCTGTGCATCGGCGGAGGCCAGGGTATCGCGGCGGTGTTCGAGCGGATCTAGTGGGCGAGCGAGGATGAAGCGAGCGCTGCTGGTGATCGACATGATCCGGGACTTCGCGCACGAGGGCGGCGCGCTCTACTGCGGGCCGTCGATGCAGCGGGTCATCCCGGTGGTCCGGCGCGAGATCGACGGAGCGCACGGCGCCGGCGAGCCGGTCGTGTACCTCACCGACTCCCACCTGCCGGATGACGCCGAGTTCCAGATGTTCCCGCCGCACGCGATCGTCGGGACGAAAGGCGCGGAGATCGTCCCCGAGCTCGCGCCGAGCGCAGCCGACGTCGTGATCCCCAAGCGCCGCTACTCGGGCTTCTTCGGCACCGACCTCGACATCACGCTGCGCGAGCGCGGCGTGGACACGCTGCGCCTCGTGGGCGACTGCACCAACATCTGCGTCATCTACACCGCCGCGGACGCGCGGAACCTCGGCTACGCCGTCGAGGTGGTCGAGGACGGCGTCACGTCGTTCGACGAGGAGGCGCACCGTGACGCGCTGCGCGAGCTCCAGAAGACCCTTGGGGCGACCCTGGTCCCATCCGCACCTCGGGCCTGACCGGTAGGCTGCTGTCCTCCATGGGCCGCACGCCGGATGTCCCGATCCCAGCAGAGCTAGAAGGCTCTCGGATCGTCGCGATCATGCGGCGGCTGGACCTCGACGTCGCGGCGCGCCTGGTGGAAGCGATGGCCCGCGGCGGGATCCGCGTGGTCGAGGTCACCTGGGACAGCCCGGCCGCGCGCGAGACGCTGCGCCACATCCGCGATCGGTCGCCCGAGCTCCTGCTGGGCGCGGGCACGGTGATGACCCTTGAGCAGGCGGAGGAGTCGATCGAGTCCGGTGCCCGATTCATCGTGAGCCCGCATACCGACCCCGACCTGATCGGCGCTATGAGCGCTCGTGGAGTGCTCTGCATCCCCGGTGCGCAGACGGCCACCGAGATCGTGACGGCTGCACGCGCCGGAGCGGCCATCGTCAAGGTCTTCCCCGCCCGGGCCCTGGGCCCCGAGGGGCTGCAGGACCTCCTCGGTCCGCTGCGCGGGACGCGGCTGCTCCCGACGGGCGGCATCGACCTCGCGAGCGCGGCCGAGTTCGTGGCCGCGGGGGCCTGGGGTCTCGGGATCGGGTCGGTCGTAACAGGCCTCGCGGGGGCCGGACGGTTCGACGAGGTCACCGAGCAGTGCCGCGCTTTCGCCGCCATCGCCGCGGGGGCGCGCGAGCGCGGCTGATGCCAGACCCGGCGTCCGGCGCCGATGTCCGACGCTGACCCGAGACGCGCCGATACCCGCGCTGGCATTTACCTCTTTGCGCACGACCTGATCGACGAGGGTCCGGGCGAGCTCCTGACCGGGCTCAGGGCGCACGGGCTCGATGAGGTCGTGATGGCCGCCGCGTACCACCACTCGCGCGACCTGTTCCCCCACCGCCGCGAGGGCAAGGTGCTGTTCCTGGAGGGAGGGACCGTGTACTTCCACCCTGAGCCGGCGCGATACGCGGACACGCCGCTCCGACCGAGCGTCGCGGCCATCGCAGCGCGCGACGACCCGCTCGCACGCCTCGCCGCTGCCGCGGAGCGCGCCGGCCTGGCGACCTCTGCCTGGGTCGTGGTGTGCCACAACAGCCGGCTGGGCGGCGCCCACCCGGACTGCGCGGTCGAGAGCGCTTTCGGCGACCGGCTCATCCACTCGCTGTGCCCTTCGAACCCCGCCGTGCGCGCCTACGCGATGGCGCTGATCGGCGACGTCGCCCGGTACCGGCTCGGCTCGATCAAGCTGGAGGCCCTCTCGTTCCTGCCCTTCGACCACGGCTACCACCACGAGCGCAGCTTCGTGCCGCTCGGCGAGCGCGATCGCTTCTTCCTCGGGCTCTGTTTCTGCCGGCACTGCCTCGCGGCCGCGGCGGCCGCGGGCGTCGATGGCGAGCGCCTGCGCGCCCACGTCCGCTCGGAGATGGAGAGGGTGCTGGCCTCCGTAGAGAACGAGGACGGCCGGCCGATCGAGGCCGAGCGCCTGCGGGCCGAATGCGACGGCGAGCTCGGACGCTACGCGGAGGTTCGCGCCGCGACGGTCAGCTCGCTGGCTGGCGAGTGCGTCGATGCCGTTCGCGCGTCCTCCGCCACGACGCGCGTGAGCTTCATCGACCACTCGGGTGCGGTGCTCGGCTACGCCACCGGGATGCCAGCGAAGGCGACACCGGCGGTCGAGATCGGGTGGCGGGACGGCATCGCGGCCTCGGACCTCGCGGGGCGCGTCGATGCGCTCACGGTGCTCGGCTACTTCCGCGATCGCGACCGGCTGGTGCGGGAGGTCCGCGCGTACCGGGAAGCCTCGCCGTCGGGACGGCTCGAGGTGCTCCTCCGGCCGATGCATCCCGACGTGCGCGGCGGCGAGGACCTCACGGCGAAGGTAGAGGCGCTACGGCCGCTCGGCGTCGATCTCGGCTTCTACCACTACGGCCTCATGCGCCTCGAAGCGCTCGGGTGGATCGGGCGCGCCCTCCGGCGATGACCTACGACCTGCTCATCCGCGGCGGGAAGCTCATCGACGGCACCGGCGCGCCCTGGATCCGCGCCGACGTGGCCGTCCAGGACGGTCGCATCGCCGCAGTCGGCAGGGTCACCGGCGGCGCCGCCCGCGTGCTCGACGCCACCGACCTGTACGTGACGCCGGGGTTCGTCGACATGCACGCGCACTCGGACCTGCAGCTCCTCGCGGATCCGGCATGGGAGCTGAAGCTCCTCCAGGGGGTGACCTGCGACGTCATCGGCCAGGACGGGCTCGGCCTCGCGCCGATCGACGAGCGCACCGCCGACCACCTGCGCGAGGAGCTGCGCGCCTGGAACGGGTCGCCGGACGTCCGGTGGGACTGGCGCAGCGTGGCCGATCTCCTGGGGCGCTTCGACGGTCACAGCGGGATCAACGTCGCGGCGCTCGTGCCGCACGGGACCGTCCGCCTGATGGCCGTCGGCACGGAGCGGCGCGCCCCGAGCGACCGGGAGCTGGACGCGATGCGCGGCCTCGTGGACGACGGCCTGCGCGACGGCGCGGTGGGGCTCTCCGCGGGGCTGACCTACGCGCCGGGCATGTTCGCCGGCGACGACGAGCTGGTCGAGCTCTGCCGCGTGGTCCGGGAGCACAACGGCTACTACGCGCCGCACCACCGGAACTACGGATCGCGGGCGCTGGAGGCGTACCGCGACAGCGTCGCCATCGGCCGCGCGGCAGGAGTCCCGGTCCACCTGACCCACGCCCACCTCGGATACGCGGTGAACCGCGGCCGCGCCCCCGAGCTGCTCGCGATGGTCGATGCGGCGCGGGGCGAGGGCGTCGACGTGACCCTGGACACGTACCCCTATCTCGCCGGGAATACCTACCTGCACGCGCTGCTGCCGGGCTGGGCCGTCGAGGGCGGTAGCAGGGCGACGCTGGCGCGCCTCGGCGACGCGAGCGCGCGGCGCCGCATCAAGGACGAGCTAGAAGCAGGGAGCGAGGGCGCCCACGGCGTGCGCGTCGACTGGAGCACGATCGTCGTCAGCAGCGTCGCGGCACCGGCGGATCGCGCGCTCGTCGGCCGCAGCATCGCCGACTCGGCGGCCGCGGCGGGGATCGACCCCTTCGAGCTGTACTGCGGCGCCCTGGTCCGCAACGAGCTCGGGGCCGGCTGCCTGATCTTCAGCGGCAACGAGGAGAACGTCCGCGCGATCATGCGCCACCCGGCGCACATGGCCGGGAGCGACGGGATCGTCGTCGGCGAGCGGCCGCACCCGCGCGCGTGGGGCACGTTCGCCCGCTACCTCGCCGTGTACGTCCGCGACCTCGGCCTGCTGCGCCTCGAGGAGATGGTGCGCAAGATGACCAGCCTCCCGGCACAGCGCCTCGGCCTCTTCGATCGCGGCATCGTCCGGCCGGGCGCGACCGCCGACCTGGTCTGCTTCGACCTCGACCGGGTGCGCGACGTCGCCACCTACGAGGACCCGAAGCGCTGTGCCGAGGGCTTCGTCCACGTCATCGTCAACGGCGAGCAGGCGGTGGAGCTGAGCCGGCACACGGGGCGGTTGGCCGGCCGGGCGCTACGGAGGCGCCCGGCGTGAGACCATGCCCCGTCCGTTGAGTGTCGCGATCGTGACCGGAGCGGGCGCGGGGATCGGACGCGCGATCGCGCTGCGCCTCGCCGCCGGCGGCGCGAGCGTGGTGGTCGCGGAGGTCCAGCGCGAGCGCGGCGAGGAGACGGCGCGCCTTATCCGC
>JBOGTE010000105.1:0-7653 GCA_050692015.1 Candidatus Limnocylindria bacterium | reverse complement strand
GCCCACGTTCAGCCCGTCGGCAGCACCGCGCGCGACCTGGAAGCACGAGCTCTCGCGACCGTCGCCAGTGCACATGAACGTTCCGCTTTCGATGTAGAAGATCGAGATCCGGCCCCTCGTCGTACCGGCCTCGACCGCCGCGAAGTCAAGTCGCGTATCGGGCGGCCTGAAGTACCAGGTCTGCTCCATGCCGTCGCCCCCGCTGCCGGTCGCGGTCATCCGGTACGAGACCTTGTAGGTCGCGATCTCCCCGCTCGTGACGATGTCGGCGAACGTCGGTCCGGCGTCTGTGCCCTCCGAGCCGCCCGTGGTCGTCCCCTCGGCTCCGCCGCCCTCTGCACCGCCCGTTGCCGGTCCGCCGTCCGGCTGCGGGGCCGATGACCCGCAGGCCCCGAGGGCGAGCACCAGCGCGAACGCGAGGAGGACTCGCATGGCTAGGCGGGACCCTTCACGAGCTGGTCGACCCTCCAACATGCTTTTGCCACCCCTCCGGATAGACCGAGTATGGGCGACCATCTGTCCGTGGACGCGATCCGCGTGGACACCTGGCTCTGGGCGGTCCGTATCTTCCCGACGCGCTCCGCCGCGACGGCGGCCTGCCGGCTGGGCCGCGTCCGCGTGAACCGCGCGGTGGTCAAGGCACACACGCAGGTGAGGGCCGGCGACCGCGTCGAGGCGATCGCCGCGAAGCGTGAGCGCATCCTCGAGGTCCGGACGATCATCGAGAAGCGGGTCGGGGCCGCGGTGGCGGCGACATACCTGGTGGACCACAGCCCGCCGGCCCCAGTGCGGCCGAGGATGGCTCGGATGCCGGTCCGGGAACCCGGCGCGGGGCGACCGACGAAGCGCGAGCGCCGCGAGATCGACCGCCTCAGACGGCCATGACCCGCGGTCGCGCCGAGCAGGCCGCCTAGCGCCCTAGAGCGCGGCCTCGCCCGCCGCGATGCGCTCGCGGCCGCCCATATAGGGACGCAGCGGGGCCGGCACGGTCACGGAGCCGTCCGGCTGCTGGCCGTTCTCGAGGACGGCGATCATCAGGCGCGGCAGCGCCAGGCCGGAGGCGTTGAGCGTGTGCACCAGCTCCGGCTTGGCCTTCGGATCGCGCTTGACCTTGATGGCGGAGCGCTCCGCCTGGAAGTCGCCGCAGCTGCTCACCGACGAGACTTCCAGCCACTCCGCCGCCCCGGGACCCCAGGCCTCGACGTCGTAGCCGCGGAGCGAGTTGAACCCGAGGTCGCCGGTGCAGCGCTCGATGACGCGCACCGGGATCTCGAGCTTCTCGAGGACCTCGACCGCGAGCTCGAGGAGCAGCTCCAGCTCCTTGGGCGAGTCCTCGGGCAGGCAGTGGACGACCATCTCGACCTTGTCGAACTGGTGGCCGCGCTTGATCCCGCGCACGTCGCGGCCCGCGCTCATGTGCTCTCTCCGAAAGCAGGCGGTGTAGGCGACGTAGCGCAGCGGCAGCTGTGCCGGCGTGAACGTCTCGTCGCGGTGCATCGCGACGAGCTGCGGCTCCGCCGTCGGGATCAGCCAGAGGTCATCCTGCGCGTCCCGGTAGAGGTTCGCGTCGAAGTGCGGCAGCTGGCCGGTGGCGACCAGGGTCTCGCGCTTGGTCACGAACGGCGGGTAGATCTCGGTGAACCCCCGCGCGACCTTGAGGTCGATCATCCAGGAGATGAGCGCGCGCTGGAGCGCCGCGCCGGCGCCGCGGAGGACGTAGAAGCGCGAGCCCGAGAGCTTCGCGCCACGCGGGATGTCGATGATGCCGAGCGCCTCGCCGATCTCCCAGTGCGGCTTCGCCGCGAAGCCGAGGTCGCGGACCGGGTCCTTCCGCATCTCGACGTTCGCCGTCTCGTCTTTTCCCCGCGGGACGGCGGGGTCGATCGCGTTCGGGATCCAGAGGAGGTCCTCGGCCAGCTGCGCCTCCAGGGGCCCCAGCTCCGCGTCGATGGCCTTGATGCGGTCGCCGATCTCGCGCATGCGCGCCTTCACCTCGTCGCTGGGCGGACCGCCCTTGCTGGCCTTGTTGCGCTCAGCCTGGAGCATCTCCACCTGCTGGCGCAGGTCGCGCGCCTTGCGGTCGCTCTCGACGATCCGGTCGAGAGGCGCCTCGAACCCGCGCAGCTCCAGTTCGCGACGCACCTGCGCGGGATCCTGACGAATGCGATCGATGGGCCGCATCGGGAGATCGTAAGCGGAGCGGCGGCTACTTCTGAGCGAGGGCGGCCAGCGGCCGCTTACGGACGCTGACGGACGAGCGAGGAAGACGAACGAAGTGAGTACGCTCGACGCGGATGCCGCTACCGCTGGTGCAGCTCGTCGCGTTCGAGGGGCCGGACCGCTACTCGTTCGTGGGCGGCCTGGCCACGCGCATGAACGACCTGGCCGGGGCGCTTGTGGACCGCGGGTACGACGTGCGGCACCTCTTTGTCGGCGACCCGGCCGCGCCCGCGGTCGAGGAGCGCCGGGGCGGCCGCCTCACCCTCCAGCGCTGGAGCCAGTGGATCAGCGCGCACCACCCCAAGGACGTATACGACGGCGAGGACGGCAAGTGGCGCGACTTCTCGCGCACCGTGCCGCCGCACCTCGTGGCGGACGTGATCGCGCCGGCCGCGGCCGGCGGCCGGCGGACCGTGGTCCTCTTCGAGGACTGGCAGACGGCCGACGCGGCCATCGCCACGGCGCTGCTACTGGGGGCGCGCGGCCTGGCTCCGGCGGCGTCCCTCTTCTGGAACGCCAACAACACCTACGGCCTGGACTCGATCGACCCGGCCGCTCTGGCTCGCGCGACCACGGTCACGACCGTGTCGCGCTTCATGCGCGCGGCCCTCGCGGAGCTGGACCTCGACGCCGGCGTACTCCCGAACGGCATCGCCGAGCGCTGGCTGCGGCCGGTGCCGCCGGCCGACGCGCGGACCCTGCGCGACGCGTTCGGCGAGCGGCCCACGCTGGTGAAGGTCGCCCGCTTCGACCCGGACAAGCGCTGGACCTGGGCCATCGACGCCGTCGCGGCGCTCAAGGCCTCCGGCGCGCGCCCGCGCCTGGTGATGCGCGGAAGCCGCGCCGACTACGCCGAGGTCGTCTGGGCGCGCCTGCGCGCGCGCGGGCTCTCGGTCGAGCCGCTGCGCCTCGAGGCCGAGGCCGGGGTGCCGCTCGTCGCCCGGGCGATAGCCGCGTCGGCGGCCGACGTCGTCTTCCTCGACTTCTTCGTCTCGGAGCGCGCCCTCCGCGCGCTCTACGCCGCTTCCGACGGCGTTCTCGCGAACTCCGAGAGGGAGCCCTTTGGGCTCGTCGGCCTCGAGGTCATGGCCTGCGGCGGCATCGCCTTCGTGGGCCGCACCGGCGAGGACTACGCGGTCCCGTACGGGAACTCCGTGGTCGTCCAGACCGACGACCCGCGCGAGCTGGCCTCGCACCTGGACCTCCTGCGCCGGGTGCCCGAGGCGCCCAAGTCCGTCCGCGCCGACGGGAGGGCGACGGCGAAGCGGTTCGCGTGGCCTCGCGTCCTGCCCGCGCTCGAGGCCGCGTGGGAGGCGGCGGCGAGGATAGGGCGCTAGATCGAGCGAGGGTCCGGCTCCGCCGGCCCGAGCGAGTCCACAAGCAGCGGAGCGCCCTCGCCGGCGAGGCGAGAGAAGAACAGGCGCGCTAGCCGGGAAGCATGGCGCTGCCGCCGGAGCGGACCACGCCGGCCCGGGACGGGTCGAGCAGCGGGTAGCGCAGGCGCTCGGGCGGATCGGTGCCCGCGAACCACCAGACCACCTCGAGGTTCGCGCGGAAGAGGGCGTCGTACACGTCGTCCTCGAGGCTGGAGTTGCGGCTCGAGTACCACCAGAACCAGTCGCTGCCCTCGGCGACCATGAGCGCCTGCCGCACGTTCGTCGGCATCTCGCGGAGCGGGCCCCACTGCCGCTGCGCGAAGAAGCGCGTCTGCTCGAGCACCTCCCACGCGACCTTGTGCCCCTCCTCGCCGATCCAGACGCGGTAGTTGGCGTCGATCCACGAGCCCGAGTGCAGGTGCGGCAGCTCGACCGTGGGCGGGTTGGCCTCCAGGTATTCGCTGACGCGCACCGTCTCGAAGCGGCCGTCGGCCTCGAGCTGCCCGTAGAGGCGGCGCAGGAAGTCGTTGCCGTTGTTGGGGTAGCCCTCCCAGGCGTTCTCGCCGTCGAGGATGATCGAGGCAAGCCAGGGGCCGCCGTCGTCGGGGAGGCGCTCGTGCGCCCGCGCCAGCTTGCCGATGAGGTCGCCGACGGCGTGGCCGGGGTCCATCCCGCCGTAGGCGAACCCGATCCGGTCGGAGACCACCCGGTCGCGGAAGATCGCGAACGCGCCGTTCGGCAGCCGGTACGGGCGGTAGAGGAGCTGCGGATCGGTGAGCGACTCGTGCTCGTCGCGGTACAGCTCCATGCCCACGGAGCGCGCTAGCACGCCCTCGTCCGAGGCGAACCACTTGAGGCCCGCCTTAACGATGAGGTCGGCGGCCTCCGGCGAGACCGAGCCCTCCGACGGCCAGACCCCGCGTGGCTTCACGCCGAAGGCGCGCTCGTGGAAGGCGACCGCCGCCTCCAGCTGGTAGGCGGCGTCCTCCGGGTACGCGAAGGGGCGCTCCGGCAGGTCGGCGTGGGGGTCGCTGCGGAGCGCGGTCCGGCTGTCCACGAGGAGCGGCAGGATGGGGTGGTAGTAGGGCACGGTCATGATCTCGGCCTGGCCCTGGCGCTCCATGCGGTGGTAGAGGTGGGGAGCGCCCGAGGCCGTCATCCGCTGCCGGCCCATGACGTAGCGGACGTCCTCGCGCGTGAAGCCCCGGCCCTTCTCGCGGAGGGCCGCGAGGCGCTCGTCGCCGGCGATGTCGTCCGGGTCCATCCAGGCGAGGTTGAACCAGAGCGCGAGATCGACGAAGTACTCGTCCGAGAAGAGCTCCGGCCGCTCGCCGGCGACCATCTTCATCTCGAGCAGCCGGCGGTACTCGTCGTACTGGCTGATGACGTTCCCGTGGTGGATGGAGAAGAAGCGCCGGATCATGTGCTGCTTCTCGTCGTGGTCGAGCGCGGCCTCGACGGTGCGCACCGTGAGGCGCGTGTCCTCGTCGTCGGCTCCCTGCGCGTAGTCCTCGAGCTGGTCGCGCAGCGAGGGGACCATCGTGAAGTTCACCTTCACGCCCGGGAACTCCTGGAGGAGCTTGGCCATGTGGAGGTAGTCCTTGGACGCGTGCAGCCGCACCCACGGGAGCACGAACTCGCTGGTCTGGGGGTGCTTGTAGTAGGGCTGGTGCATGTGCCAGATGATCGCGACCGGCAGCTTCCCGTTCACGCGGTCACGCCGTCCATCGACGCCTCGCGGAACCGGCGCCGCACGAAGTCGGGGTCGAGCGTCGCGACCAGCCATGCCGCCCGCGGCCCGATGGGCCTGCCCAGCAGGGCGATGTAGATCGCCGCGAACGCGTCCTTGGACACCCTCTCGCCCTCCGTCAGGCCGGTCTCGCGCGCCGCCGCGTAGAGCTTCGCTTGCAGCTCCTCCGCCTCGGTCTCCCCGCGGACCTCGGCGGCCGCGCGCGCCAAGAACCGGCGCTGCGCGCCGGATAGCGAGCGCGCCGCCTCGGGCAGCTCGTCCTGCACCGCGAACTTCGCCTCTTCGGGTGCCCAGCGCTCCAGCCACACCCGGGCCAGGGCGATGCGACGCTCCAGGTCGGTCCGCTCGGCCTGCGTCAGAGGCGAGCTCTTGCGCTCCTCCGCCTTGCGCAGCGGGTCCACGCTCGGGATCTGCAGCCAGTCGGCCACGATCGAGAACCGGACCCGGAACGGGATGGCCTGCGGCGCCTCCGTGACCTGCGAGAGCGCCCAGACGCGCCCGAGGTCGCCGGCCGGATCCGCGGCGTGGGCCTCGGCCGCGCGGTCGTACTCGTCCAGGAGCTTGGGCAGCGTGTTGCCGGCCGGCTCGAAGTCGATGTGGCGCTGCGGCGGCGTTCGGAGCATCAGGAAGCGGATCAGCTCCGGCGGGTAGATGGCGACGAGCTCGTGCGCGGCGGCCCCGGAGGCCTTCCAGTCTTCGGGCCGGGAGGTGGACATCTTCCGGCCGCCGATGTTCAGGAACTCGTGCGCGAGGCCGATGGGCGGCTCCTTCTTCCACACCTGCCGGTACACCTCGTCGGCCCGGTCGCGCGAGCCGCCCGCCGTCAGCAGGTCCTTGCCGCCCTCCTCGTACGTCACGCCGAAGTGGTCCCACATCGCGCACCACTGGAGGTTCCAGTAAAGCTTCGCGTTGCCGCCGAACGGCGTGATCCGCCCGGACTTGCCGCAGCCCGTCGCCCACGTCACGAGATCCGGCCGGCAGTCGTACGCGACCGTCTCGCCATCGTAGTCGTGGGCGTAGGTCGTCCCCAGGCGCCCGCACTGCTCGCAGATCACGCCGATCGGAAGCCAGCGGTCGTCCTTGATCACGTTCGACACTCGCGCGTAGATCTCGCGGATGGTGGCGGCATTCCTCAGCACCAGGTCGATCTGGCGATCGAGCGCGCCCGACCGATAGAGGTCGCGCAGCCAGTGGATCTCCTCCGGACGGATGCCCAGCAGCGCGAACGTCGCGAGATAGGCGTTCGCGTGATAGCGGGCGAAGTCGTCGGCGATCGCTGGATCGGGCGACGGGATGCTGCAGAAGGGCCGGCCCATGTGCTCGGCCATACCCTCCTGCTGCTTCATGGTCTGGGAGTCCATTGGGTCGTAGTCGTCGATGGTGAAGACGTAGCGCACGCGCAGGCCTCGCTGCTTGAACGTGCGGTACAGAGCGTCGGTGACGATCGGTCCTCGCAGGCCCGACACCGGCACGGTGCCGGAGGGCGTCTTCGAGTCCCGGATCACGTGGTCACGCTGGGGGTCGAGGAGAGCGGCCTCCTCATCGGCCCAGAACGTCATCTGCCGGTCACAGTAACTGCGGAAGCGGTCCGACGGCGCGAAGGCCGGCGGACCGCGCAGTCGTTATGAGACCCCGAGGATCCTCATCTCGATGGAGCCTGCTGGCACGCTGAACTTCACGGTCTCGCCCTTGCGGTGACCGATGAGCGCCTTGCCGACCGGCGACTCGTTGCTGATCCGACCCTCGGCCGGCGCCGCCTCGGCGGAGCCGACGATGACGTACTCCACCTTCTCACCGTCGGCCTCGATGACGACCTTGCTGCCCACCTCGACGAGCTCGTGGTGGCCGTTCTGGTCGATCGTGACCGCGTTCTTGAGCATCTGCTCGAGCGAGAGGATCCGGCCTTCCAGGAACGCCTGATCGTTCTTCGCCTGCTCCAGCTCGGAGTTCTCGGAGAAGTCTCCGAACTCCATGGCGTTGTGGATCCGCTCCGCCACCTCGGCCCGGCCCTTGGTACGGAGCTCTTCGAGCTCGGCCTCGAGCTTCTTGATGCCTTCGGCGGATACGTAGACAGGCTTGTCGGCGTTCATAGGAACTCCCTCCGGGTCGGGCTTTCGGACCCGCACTTGTGCCGGAATGAAAAAGGCCCCGGGCTGTACCCCTGGACCTCGGTACCGGGTAGGTTTGTCCGCCCCATTGTACAAGGGCCCCGAGCGGTAGCGCCCCGGCGCAAGCTCAGCGCCCGAGCGGAGGGCCCGCCGTCGAGAGGGCGTAGCGGTCAGCGGGCAGGAAGGCCCGGGCCGTCTC
>JBOGTE010000104.1:0-7744 GCA_050692015.1 Candidatus Limnocylindria bacterium | reverse complement strand
GAGCAAGATGAACGCGCTCGGCCACTGCATGAAGAAGGCGCTCGCCATCGTCTGGGGCGTCTGGCGCAGCGGCCGCGAGTTCGATCCGAAGGCCGCCGATGCTTGACAGCGGCCTATGGGACTAGCCTGCCTGCCGGTGAGCACTCCTCCGAGGGCGACGCTCCTGGTCAGCGGGCCCAACCGGCCCGGGCTGGTGGCGCGCCTGAGCGAGTTCGTCTACCAGCACGGCGGGAACATCGTGTCCGCCGACCACCACGGCGAGCGGGAGAGCGACCTCTTCTTCCTGCGCCTGACGTGGGACGCCTCGGGCACGGCGCCCGATCGGGGCTCAGTGGTCGCCGGCATCGGAGCGCTGGCGGCGGAGCTGGGCCTGCGCGCGGAGCTCACCTGGTCGGACGTCGTGCAGCGGGCGGCGGTGTTCGCCAGCCGGACGCCGCATGCGCTCTACGACCTCCTGCTGACCTGGCAGCTGGGCGAGCTGGGCGGGGAGATCGCGCTGGTGGTCTCCAACCACCGCTCGCTGGAGCAGGTCGCGAAGCACTTCGGCGTCCGCTACGAGCACGTCCCGTTCGATCCGAATGATCGCGAGGGCGTGGAGGCGCGGCAGCAGGCCCTACTCGAGGAGTGCGGCATAGACCTGGTGGTCCTCGCGAGATACATGCAGGTCCTCTCGCCCGCGTTCGTCGAGTCGTGGGGGGGGGGACGGCTGATCAACATCCACCACTCGTTCCTGCCGGCGTTCGTCGGGGCGCAGGCGTACCGCCAGGCGCGGGAGCGCGGCGTGAAGATGATCGGTGCGACCGCGCACTACGTGACCACCGAGCTCGACCAGGGTCCGATCATCGAGCAGGACGTCGTGCGCGTTAGCCACCGCGACGAGGTGGAGGACTACGCCCGCAAGGGCCGGGACCTGGAGCGGCAGGTGCTCACGCGGGCGGTGCGCTGGCACCTGGAGCGCCGGGTGCTCGTATCGGGCGACCGGACGATCGTTTTCGGCTAGCGAACCCGGCTACACCCTTTCGCCGAAGCGCTCATAGCTCACGATCTCCTCGAGAGGCTTGCGCCCGCCGGTCGCGCGGCCAGGCCGGGGATCCTGCCGCGAGACGGGATGGCCGACCATCACCATCGAGCGCGCCGTGCGCTCCGCGGGGATGCCGAGGATGCGCTTGGCCTCCGCCTGCTGCTCCGCCTCTCCGTACCAGGCGACGCCGCTGCCGAGTCCCAGGCTGTGCGCGCCGATCATGATCCGCTCCGTGACACGCCCTTCGTCGTAAGCCTCGCCCGTCCTCGCGTTGCCGTTGAGGACGATGGCGATCCCGAGCGGCGCCCCGGCGAGCCAGTTGATCGGCCGTCGCAGCTCGCTCAGCTTCCGGAGCCGCTCCTTGTCGCGGACCACGATGAAGTGCCACGGCTGCGTGTTCTTGGAGCTCCCGGTCCAGCGCGCGAGCTGGAGCAGTGTCTCGACCGCTTCGTCCGGGAGCGGCTCCGGCGTGAACTGCCGGACCTGGCGCACGGTGCGGACGAGCCTGCTGACGTCTTTCGGATCGGGTCGAGCCGCCATCGTGCCGAGACTAGCCGCTGCGATTGCGCGGGGTGGGGGAGCGCCGCGCCGAGGCGCGCGGCGATGTCGATCGGACCCGTCGAGCGGAAGCTGCGCGCGACGGCAGCGTCCAGGCGACGTCCGCGGGTAGCTCCTCTCGCAGGATGGGCTCGAGGACGCTGATGTAGCGCGCGATCCTCGCGGCGACATCGCGCTGCAACGCGGCGTCGAGCTCCTCGTACGGGATCGGCTCCCAGATACGGGCCCACCCTTTGTCCCACTCTTCGAGGCGAGCGCCCGGCAGCTCGCGGTGGATCCGCTTCTGGTGGATCCGGAAGGCGCCCAGGAGCCGCGTGTTGGTGAACGCGTCCGCCTCGAAGTGGAGCCCGATCTCGATGGTCCGCGACCTCGCCTGATGGTTGGCTTCGTAGTGGAGCTTCTGGTTCCCGTAGTGGAGCTTGATCAGACCGAAGCCCGTGCTCGCCGTGCATGCCCGAAGATCGGATCCCACCAGGGAGCGCACGGCCCTCGGAACCCCATTTAGCAGAGCTCGAGCGTCCACGGTCTGATGTTCCCCGAACAGGACCTCGGGCGCCCGACGCGGCCTTGCTAGCATCGCGCCCATGCGACATCTCATCGGCAAGCGCCTCATCGATATAGACGTCGGTTAGATCGCTGCCATCGCCCGCGCGTTTCCCCGAACGCTGATAGACGTCGGCACGGGGGATGGGCGTTTCCCGGTCCTCGTGGCGCGCGCAAGGCCGGACACCTTCGTCATCGGGCTCGACCCTGCGACGGACACACTCGCCCACGCCGGCCGCCGGGTCGCTCGTGACCGCGTGCCGAACGTCATGCTGCTCGTCGGCGACGTCGAGACCGTGTCTCGCGAGCTGGCCGGTGTGGCGGACGAGGCCCGCGTCCACTTCCCGTGGGGCTCGCTCCTCCGCGGTGTGATGGGGGAGGACCCGGGCGTCCTCGACGCGATCGCGCGTCTGCCCCGGCCGGGTGGTTCGCTAACGTTGTTGCTCTCGCTCGTGACGAGGGACGGCCTCGTCGCCGTCCAGATCGATGACCTTGACCGCCTTGCTGTCCATTACGCGGAGCGGTCTATGACGCTCATTGAGGCGAGGCAGCTGACCAAGCGAGACGTTCGCGAGGCGGGCTCAAGCTGGGGTAAACGGCTCGACGCCGGAGGAAAGCGTCCCGGCGTGTACCTGCGCTTCGTGCGCGATCGCGCGTCTCACGCGGAACAGGCCGAGCAGGCGGGGCATTGGTGAGAGAGCGCGGATAGATCGGATCCGAGTGTGGTCAGCCGGCGCTTCGATGACTAGAATGAGTGAACACGATCCCCGGTGGCGCAAGGGTAGCGCGGCTGACTGTCCCAAAAATGGTGGCAGCCTCCCGAGGAAACTCGAGAGTGAGAACTGGGTGAATTGCGGGAAACCTAAAGCGCGCAAGCGCCACGGCGATCCGCAGCCAAGCCCGAAGGAACGCTTCGGGAAGGTTCAGAGACTAATAGCGCCCAGTGCCTAAGGCGCGGAGCTCGCGCTATGGCAATGAGATAGTCCACGTCCGAGGGAAATCTCGGGGCACGTGTAATCAGTAGGTTGGAGGTTCGAATCCTCCCCGGGGAGCAGCCAGATCGCCGAGACGTCGGCGATCTCTTCTTGTCGCCCGCTTGGTCGACGCAGTCGGCGGTCGGGCGGTCGATCGCGCACACTGTCGGTCGCATGTTCGGTCTGACGAAGGGCGAGCTCGCGCAGCTGCGGCGGCTGAACACGCCCGAGAAGGTCCAGGCCTTCCTCGACGGCATCGACTACAACCTCGAGCCGGACGGGGACACGTTCCGCTCGCCGCGGCGGGTCCTGCGCGACCGCACGGCCCACTGCGCCGAGGGGGCCGTCCTCGCCGCCGCCGCGTTCCGCGTGCAGGGGCGGCCGCCCCTGGTGGTGGACCTCGAGGCGGTCCGCGACGACGACCACGTCCTTGCCGTGTACCGCGACAAGGGGCTCTGGGGCTCGGTCGCGATCTCGAAGTTCGCGGGGCTGCGCTTCCGGGCGCCGGTCCATCGGACCATCCGCGAGCTCGTGATGTCCTACTTCGACGGCTACTACAACTGGGACGGCCAGCGCACCCTGCGCGCGTACTCGCGCCCCCTATCGCTCGCGCGCTTCGACCGGATCTCGTGGATGACGGCCGAGGACGACCTCTGGGAGGTCAACGACCATCTCGTCCGCGCGCGCCACTCCCGGCTCCTCCCCGGTGCCGCCATGCGCGGCCTACCGGACCTCGACCGCCGCTCCTACGAAGCGGGTCTCTACGGAGCACCCGGCCCGAAGCACCGCTGGAAGGGCGGTCACTAAGCCGGGCGGCGGCGAGGTCGCGAGCGGCCAATACGAGGCGAGGTCTGGGCCGTGTCGTCAAGGACTGAGCCTGGGTCCAAGCCCCGGGGACGCGCACGCGCAGGCCCACGCTTGCACGTCGAGCGGGCGATCGACGGCCGTGCGGGGCCTCTGATACGGTCGCGCATCCCACAGCGGCCTAGCGGGCTTGACCATGGGTCGCGGTGGAGCGGTATGGGGCACTAGGGGGGCGTCAGTTGCTGCGAACGATCGAGATCGCGGAAGGGCGGCCATGGCTGCTGTTCGCGGCCGTCTTCGCCGCGACGCTCTTCTTCGGGTTCGTCACGCAGGCCGCTGGCAGCCTGTACCTCAGCTGGATCGGCGATCCCATCGTGACCCAGTTCCGGACGACCCTCAGCTACACCTCCGCGCTCGTCGGCGACGCGATCCTGCTCCCGGTCGTCAACGTGTTCATGACCAGCCAGCTCTGGGAGTGGCGCCGCGTCCCGCGGACCAGCGAGGTCGTCGCCGCGCTCTCGTCCGCCGCGCTCCTCACCGTCGCGGTGCACCTCTACCAGGCGGCGAACGCGATGCTGAACTGGACGATGATGGAGCCGTACTCGTGGACGGCCCTCGGCTACGTCCACGCCGCGTTCATGTTCGCGGAGCTCTCCTTCGTCCTCTTCTTCTGGGGCCAGGTCGCGCTCGTCACGCGCGAGCGGCCGCGCGCGATCTTCTCGCAGCGGGTCGTCTACGCCTTCCTCTGCAGCCTCGTGTTCATCCGGCTCCTCCTGGGTGATTACGGGTACTTCTCGGTCGCCGAGCTCGCCTTCCTCGTCTAGCGGCCGGAGCGCGGTCCGCGAGATCGCGGCCGCCTTCCTGCGCCTCGGCCTCCTCGGCTTCGGCGGCCCCGCGGCGCACGTCGCGCTCATGCGCGACGAGCTGGTGCGCAGGCGCAAGTGGCTTAGCGACCGCGAGCTCCTAGACCTCCTGGCCGTCGCCAACATGCTGCCGGGGCCGAACTCGACCGAGCTCGCGATGCATCTGGGTCGCGAGCGCGCTGGAGCGCGTGGGCTGGTCGTTGCCGGCGCCGCGTTCATAGTTCCCGCCGCGCTCCTGACCGGCGTGCTTGCGTGGGCCTACGTGACGTACGGAGCGCTGCCCGAGGTGCGGGCCGTCCTCCACGGCGTGCAGCCGGTGATGCTCGCGATCGTCGCGCAGGCCGTCGTCTCGCTCTCGCGGGCCGCGCTGACCGACGCTTACCGGATCGCGCTGGCCGTCGCGGTGATCGCGGCCGCGTCCTTCGGCGGGAGCGAGATCGTGCTCCTCTTCGGAGGGGGCATCGCGATGGCCAGCCTGGCCGCCGCGCGCGAGAGGCTCAGGGCCGTCGAGCCGGTCAGCCTCCTGGCGCTCGCAGGGATCTTCCTGAAGATCGGCGCGATCCTCTACGGCAGCGGCTACGTACTCCTGGCGTACCTGCGCGACGACTTCGTGGAGCGCACCGGCTGGCTCACGGACGTCCAGCTCCTCGACGCCGTCATTGCGGGCCAGGCGACCCCGGGCCCCGTCCTCTCGACGGCCACGTTCGTCGGCTACGTCGTCGCCGGCCCGGCCGGTGCGGCCGTCTCCACCGTCGCCATCTTCCTGCCGGCGTTCATCTTCGTGGCGCTCAGCGGACCGCTCTTGGCGCGGGTACGGACCTCGAAGCCGCTCTCCGCCGGCCTCGACGGCCTGGTGGTCGCCTCGCTCGGCCTGATGGCCGTGGTCTCCGTCGAGCTCGCGCGCGCGGCGATCGTGGACGCGCTGAGCGTGGTGCTGCTCGCCCTCGCGCTGGCGCTGCTGGTGCTGACGCGCGTGAACCCGGCCTGGCTGATCGCCGCGGGCGCCGCCGCGGGGCTCGCCGCATCCACGCTCCGGCCCTAGGAGACCGCCTCCTCGCCGAACAGCTTCCCCGGGTTGAGGATGCCCTTGGGGTCGAGGGTCCGCTTGACGCGGAGCATCACGTCGAGGGCGGCGCCGTGCTCCGCACGCATGTACCGCGCCCGCACCGCGCCGGTGCCGTGCTCGCCCGTGACCGTGCCGCCGACCTCGATGGCCAGCTTGTGGAGCCGGTCGGCCAGCCGGTCGGCGCGCTCGACCTCGTCGGCGTCGGACGGGTCGATGAGGATCGCGGTGTGCACGTTGCCGTCGCCGAAGTGGCCGTAGAAGATGACGGCCACGCCGGCCTCGGCGCCGATCTCGCGGGCCCGGCGGATCGTCCGCGGTATCTCCGAGAGGGGCACGGCGAGGTCCTCGCCGGCGAAGATGCGGTGCTTCCCGGGGAACACCAGGGCGCTCGCGGCCGCGAGGCCGGCCCGCGCCGCCCAGAGGCGCTGGATCTCGCCTTCCTCCTCGGCCAGACGGGTCAGCGTGGCCCGGCGGCGGACGATCTCGTCCACCTCGCGCAGCGCCGAGCCGACGTGGCCGGCGGTGCCCTCGATCTCGATGAAGAGGACGGCCTCGCCGTCGGGCAGGTCGAGGTCCGGGCGCCAGGTCATGAGCGCCTCGACGGCGCTGCGGTCGAGCAGCTCGGCCGTCGCGGGCAGGATCCCCGCGGCGAAGAGGTCGTCGAGTGAGCGCACCGTGTCCTCGAGGACGCCGTACGCCGCGAGCACGACGCCCCGCGCGGCCGGGCGGGGCTGCACGCGAAGGCGCAGCCGCGTGAGGATGCCGAGGGTGCCCTCGGAGCCGACGAACAGCTTGGTGAGGTCGATGCCGCTCGAGGACTTCATGGCCTTGGAGCGCTCGCCGCCGGTCACGATGACCGAGCCGTCCGCGAGCACGACCTCGGCCCCGAGCACGTACGCGGAGGTCGTGCCCCACTTCACCGCGTGCGGCCCGCTGGCGTTGTTCGCGACCATGCCGCCGAGGGTGCAGGCGCGACCGCTGCCGGGGTCGGGCGGGAAGAAGAGCCGCTCCGCCGCGAGCGCGGCGTTCAGGTCCGCGTACACGATCCCGGGCTCGCAGGCGACCTGGAGGTTGGTGCGGTCGATCTCGAGGATGCGCCGCATACGCGCGAACGAGATCACGATCCCGCCGCGCGCCGGGACGGCGCCGCCGGTCTGGCCGGTGCCGGCCCCTCGCGCGACGATGGGCGTTCCGGTCTCGTCCGCGACGCGCACGACCGCGGCGACCTCGGCCGTCGTCTCGGGCACCACGACCACGTCGGGCAGCCGGCGCGCGCGCAGCGACCAGAACGACGCGTCGAAGGCGTAGGGAAGGATCGCGTCCGGGTCGTCCAGCACGCGCTCGGGAGGGATGATCGCGCGCAGGCGCGAAGCGACAGCGGCCTGCGTCACCACCACCGTCCGTATGCTAGGAGCATCGCCATCGCTTCCTCCCGTGTGCATCCCGAGGACCTCGCGACCTGCGTGTCGTGCGGCCTCTGCCTGAACGACTGCCCGACCTACCGCGTCCTCGGGAACGAGGCCGACTCGCCGCGTGGGCGCATCCAGCTGATCCGCACCCTGGTCGGCGAGCCCGGAGAGCCCGATCCCGCCGTCGTCTCCCACCTCGACGCGTGCCTGGTGTGCCGCGCCTGCGAGACAGTGTGCCCGTCGCTCGTCCCCTTCGGCCGGATCATGGAGGCCGCGCGCGAGGAGATCTCGGAGCGGCGCAGCCCCGGCGGCGTGGCCGGCACCCTTCGCGGCGCGGCGGTGGACATCGTGACGCACCGGACGCTCCTGCGGCTCCTGGTGGCCCTCGCGACGCTCTACGACCGGACGGGACTCCGCGCCGTGCTGCGCCGCGTCCTGCCGCCGCGGCTTCGCGCGATGGAGTCGCTGCTCGCGCCGAGCGAGGGCCGCGCCTACGCACCCGGGGC